>JAFIHR010000209.1 GCA_017849325.1 Xanthobacter autotrophicus
ACGAGCGGCAGCGATGCGGGCCCCCTCCCCCGACATCACCTGTCACCCCTCAGCGGCCGCAGCGGCGCCGATGCCAGCCCTCCGGCGGCGCCGCTCGCGCGGGCCGCGGCCGGCGGTCAGCTCTCGCCGCCTTCCGGCTTCGGCTCGGGCTTGGTCACGAGCTGCTCGAGCTTGGCCTGCATGTCGGCCATCTGCCGCTTCAGCGCGGTGAGCTCGTCCTGCGTCCGGTCGGGCTGTCCGGCCTCCTTGGCGGCAACCGCGCCGGCCACACCTTCCTCGCCCTCCTCGCCGTTCTCCGCCTTCGGGAAGGGCAGGAACATGGTGAAGGCGCGCTCGAACATTTCCATGTTGCGGCGCACGTGCTCGTCCAGCCCCGGAAAGGCCGTGCCGGTGAACGCCTTGGTCACCTGATCGCGGAACTTTTCCTGATCCTTGGTGAAGCTGTCGATGGACGCCTCGAGATAGCGCGGCACGAGCATCTGCATGCTGTCGCCGTAGAAGCGGATGATCTGGCGCAGGAAAGCGATGGGAAGAAGATTCTGCCCCTTGTTCTCCTGCTCGAAGATGATCTGCGTCAGCACCGAGTGGGTGATATCGTCGCCATTCTTGGCGTCGTAGACAACGAAATCCTCACCGTCCTTCACCATGTTGGCCAGGTCTTCCAGCGTCACGTACGTGCTGGTGCCGGTGTTGTAGAGACGGCGATTGGCGTATTTCTTAATGGTGACTGGTTCTTGAGTCTTCGCCATTGTCCGGTCATCCGTTTTCCTTGGGTAGGCCACGTTAAGGCCTTTCCGGAAGCAGAGCTACCATTTTTGTGTGCGGCGCGCCCAGGGCACCGCGGTTTTCTGCTGCGGCGCACGCGGGCGTTCCCCTCCCTCGACATCTTGGCACCCGCTGGCGAAATCTTAGCCAGCTCTATCCTTTAGGCAGTCGAGCCCTGTCTGCGGGCACAGACCAAGTTCGTATAAGGTCGGGTGCACTATGGGCTTGCATTGACCTCCATCATTGACACATGTTCACCGCACATTGAGACATGTTCGCGCGTAAAACACCGTAGATTCAGCACTTCGAACGCGGCCCCCGCGCCGCCCTGCCCCAAAATGCCCAGGAGAGTGCCATGAAGGACGAGGTCGTCATCGTCAGCGCCGCCCGTACCCCTGTGGGATCGTTCAATGGGGCGCTCGCGCCGCTGCCGGCGCACGAGCTCGGCGCCATTGTCATCAAGGGCGCCCTGGAGCGCGCCGGCGTCGCTCCCGACCAGGTGAGCGAAGTGATCCTCGGCCAGGTGCTCACGGCGGCCCAGGGCCAGAACCCCGCCCGGCAGGCCTCCATCAAGGCCGGCGTGCCGATCGGCAGCCCGGCGTGGGAAGTGCAGATGGTGTGCGGCTCGGGCCTGCGCTCGGTCGCGCTCGGCGCCCAGGCCATCGCCAACGGCGACAGCGAGGTCGTGGTGGCCGGCGGCCAGGAATCCATGAGCCAGTCCACCCACGCCTCGCACCTGCGCAACGGCGTGCGCATGGGCAATGGCGAGTTCGTGGACACGATGATCAAGGACGGCCTGTGGGATGCCTTCAACGGCTACCACATGGGCATCACCGCGGAGAACGTGGCGAAGGCCTTCCAGATCACCCGCGCCGAGCAGGACGAGTTCGCCGTGGCCTCCCAGAACAAGGCCGAGGCCGCCCAGAAGGCCGGCCGCTTCAAGGACGAGATCGTCCCCGTGGTGATCTCCACCCGCAAGGGCGACGTGGTGGTCGACCAGGACGAATACATCCGCCACGGCGCCACCGTCGATGCCATGACCAAGCTGAAGCCCGCCTTCAGCAAGGACGGCACGGTGACCGCCGGCAACGCCTCCGGCATCAATGACGGCGCCGCCGCCGTGGTGCTCATGAGCGCGGCCAAGGCCAAGGCGGAAGGCAAGACCCCGCTCGCCCGCATCGTCTCCTGGGCCCAGGCGGGCGTGGACCCGTCCATCATGGGCACCGGCCCGATCCCGGCCTCGCGCCTCGCCTTGGAGAAGGCCGGCTGGAGCCCGTCCGACCTCGACCTCGTGGAGGCCAACGAGGCCTTCGCCGCCCAGGCCATCGCGGTGAACAAGGACCTCGGCTGGGACACCTCCAAGGTGAACGTGAACGGCGGCGCCATCGCCATCGGCCACCCCATCGGCGCCTCGGGCGCGCGCATTCTCGTAACGCTGCTTCACGAGATGCAGAAGCGTGATGCCAAGAAGGGCCTCGCGACCCTGTGCATCGGCGGCGGCATGGGCATCGCCATGTGCCTTGCGCGGGACTGATTGTCATTCGTGCATGATTTAATCAGGCCGCGACCTTCGATCGCGGTCTGATTGCCTCGTGAAATCTTCGACTCTTGCCTAGACACCCCCCGGGCGCGGCTCGATCCGCTCTGGAATTGAGGGGATTCTTCTTGTGGTCGAGCCAATAGCAATGGAGGGGAGCGATGGCGCGTGTTGCACTGGTCACTGGGGGCACCCGAGGCATCGGCGAGGCCATCTCGGTGGCGCTGAAGACCGCCGGATTTGCCGTGGCCGCCAACTTCGCCGGCAATGAGGAAGCCGCCAAGGCCTTCACCGAGAAGACCGGCATTCCCAGCTACAAGTGGGACGTGTCCGATTTCGAGGCCTGCAAGGCCGGAATCGCCAAGGTGGAGGCCGAGCTCGGGCCCGTCGACGTGCTCGTGAACAACGCGGGCATCACCCGCGACGCGCCGCTGCACAAGATGTCGCTGGAGCAGTGGCAGGCGGTGATCAACACCAACCTGTCCAGCGCCTTCAACATGTGCCGCAACCTCATCGACGGCATGCGCGACCGCAAGTTCGGCCGGATCATCTGCATCTCGTCGGTCAACGGGCAGAAGGGCCAGTTCGGCCAGACCAACTATTCCGCCGCCAAGGCGGGCGAGATCGGCTTCGTCCGGGCCCTGGCCCAGGAAGGCGCGAAGTACGGCATCACCGCCAACGCCATCGCCCCCGGCTACATCGGCACCGACATGGTGCGCGCGGTGCCGGAGGACGTGCTGAAGAAGATCATCGGCACCATACCGGTGGGCCGGCTCGGCGAGCCGGAGGACATCGCCCGCGCGGTGGTGTTCCTCGCCTCCGACGACGCGAGCTTCGTGTCCGGCTCGACGCTCTCCATCAACGGCGCCCAGTACTTCTCCTGAGCGCCAAGCCGCGTCCTGCCCTTCCCGAGAAATCTGGCCCCCTCCCCGCGGAGGGGGCCTTTTCTTTGCGCCTCAGCCTATCCGCCCGCCCCCGGCACCAGCGCGCCGATCACCGCGCGGACCGGATCGGGAATCGGCACCGGGCGCTGGCTCGCGCGGTCCACGTAGACATGGACGAAATGGCCCTGCGCCGCCGCCGTGTCCGGGTCCCCCTGGAACAGGGCGATCTCGTAGCGCACCGAGGAAGAGCCGAGCCGGCTCACCCGGACCCCGGCCTCCACCGGCGCGGGAAAGGTGAGGCTGCGGAAATAGACGCAGCGCGTCTCCACCACGAGGCCGATGATCGTATTGGTGAGCGGATCGAGTACGCCATGGCGGATCAGATGCTCGTTCACCGCGGTATCAAAGTACGAATAATAGACCACGTTATTGACGTGGCCATAGACGTCCACATCCATCCAGCGTGTGGTGATGGGCAGGAGATGGGAAAAGTCCGCACGGGTGAGCGGCACATCCCGGCCCGGCGCGGAGGGCGCCGCCCACGAGGTCTCTCCGCTCATCGGGCCACCTCGCGGCGCGCGCGGACCGCGGGATGCCGGCTCCCGCCGCCATAAGCGATGCGCCCCGCCCCGGCGCAGCACCGCGCCTGTCCGCTCCGTGCCGCATGGTCGCCACCCGCATCCGATGCACGCCGCCGCCTGGTCGCTCGCTCCGCCACCCTAGCCTCCCCTTGCCGTTGAAGGCCCATCTTCGACGGCGGCGCAGCGCGGGGCAATGGCCGCGGCGATTCCGGCAGCGGCATCCGCGGGCCCGCGCGCTACGGCTTCCTCTCCACCGGCGGCGCCTTGCCCTGCGGCGCGGGCTCCCCCGTCGGTCGCAGCGCATCGGCGAGGCGCATCTGCGCGGAGCCGGGGGCGAGGGGCTTCTGCTGGCTCTCATGGGGCGCCCAGCCGGACAGCCAGACGATCTCGAAGGTGGCGCGCACCCGCCCGTCGGGATCGGCGAACTGCTGCTGATAGATCTCGGCGGCGCGCAGCAGCGTGGCGCGGCGCAGCGGCACCTTGCGGCGCTCGGCCAGCACGTTGGAGGCCCCCATGCGGCGCAGGTCCGAGAACAGCGAGAAGGGCGAGCCGTAGCGCACCACCACCCGGTCAATATCGGTGACCGGCAGGGCGAAGCCCGCCCGCTGCAGCAGTCCGCCGAGATCGCGCACGTCGGCGAACGGGGCGACGCGGGGCGAGAGCCCGCCCACCGTCTCGCTCTCCGCCTGGGCAAAGGCCTGGCGCAGCTCCGTGAGGCTTGCCCCGCCCAGCAGCGCGGCGAGGAAGAGGCCGTCCGGCCGGAGCGCGCGCCGCACCTGCGCCAGGGTACCGGGCAGGTCGTTGACCCCCTGCAGGGCAAGGCCGGAAACGATGAGATCGAGGCTTTGACCCGCGAACGGCAGCGCCTCCTCGTCCGCCACCACCGCCGCGCCCCGCTGGCCGAGGCCGAGGCCCACCGGCGCGGCGGTGACGAGGCGTCCCACCCCCGCATGGCCGCGGAGCGCCACCGCGACCGCATCGGTGGCGGTGCCGAGATCGAGGGCGAGCGGGAATTGGCGGTTCACGGCGGAAAGGCGGTCCGCCATCTCCTCCGCCACCCGCTCCAGCAGAAAGGGCTCGGGGCCGAGCCGCGCTGCCCGGGCGAGGCGGCGGCGCTGCAGCACCCGATCGAACAGGATCGGGCTCCACCCCGCCAGGGGCTCGCCATCGCGCGCATGGCCCGCCGCCGTTCCGGGGGGTGCGGGCGAATCGGCGTTGCCGGGTGGGGACTTGCGGCCGGTCATGACCTCCATATAGCGGCTCGCGCGCGGCCATGCACGAGGCATCGGGCGACCGCGCCGCAGGGCACCGGGCAGCGTGGCGTGCGGCCGGTCGGGACGCAGCAGGAGGAGGGCTGACGGAATTACATCCGCAGCCCCTGCTTCCAAGTCATTTCCATATTGACAGCTCACTGTCATTTTGACAGTTTACTGTCATGAAACGGTCCACTGACCCCTTCGCCCATCCGCTGAGCCGGCTCGCCCTGGAGGTGTTCCGGCTGAATGGCGCCCTCATCGCCGCCGGCGACGGGCTGGTGGCGCCCCTCGGGCTCACCTCCGCCCGCTGGCAGGTGATGGGTGCCGTCGCCCAGTCGCCCGAGCCGCTGCCCACGGTCCAGCTTGCCCGCAACATGGGGCTCACCCGCCAGTCGGTGCAGCGGGTGGTGGACGATCTCGCCGCGCAGGGCCTCGTCGCCTTCGCCGCCAATCCCCATCACAAGCGGGCGAAGCTGGTGCAGCTCACCGAGGAGGGCAAGGACGTCTTCGCCCGCGCCCTGGCGCTGTGGACGCCCCTTGCCGACGACCTCCTCGCCAGCGCCGGCGAACGCGCCGTCGCCGAGGCCATCGTGCTCATCGAGCGCCTGCGCGCCCGGCTCGGCGCCGACGGCAACCACCCCGATCCCGGGAGCACTCCATGATCCGCAGGCTTCATCCCCTCTTCGGCGCGGTGGCGCTCCTGACCATCGCCACCTTCTGGCTCGCCACGGCGGCAAGCGAGCTGCTGGGCGATGCCGCTCTGATCACCCGGGTGAAGACCGCGATCCTGTGGGGCATGATCCTCCTCATCCCGGCCATGGCGGGCGTGGCCGCCAGCGGCTTCCGCCTCGGGAGGGGGCGGGCCGATCCCCTGGTGGCGCGCAAAAGGCGGCGCATGCCCATCATCGCCCTCAACGGGCTCCTCGTCCTCCTGCCCTGCGCGGTGGTGCTGCAGCGCCTTGCGGCGGCGGGGCAGATCGACGGCACGTTCGCCGCCATCCAGTCCGTGGAGCTGGCGGCGGGCGCGCTCAACATCACGCTGCTGTCGCTCTCCATGCGCGACGGGCTCGCCCTGGCGCGCGGCCGGCGCGCCTTCGCCGGGGCGTGAGCGGCGCGATCACTCGCACACCGTGAGCCGGACGGGATCGGCATCGGCCGGCACAAGCTCGCCCATGGGCCGGCAGCGGCCGTCCATGCACACCCGCCAGTCGGCGGTCGCGCCGGAGCGGCGCAGCAGCACCTCCCTGAGCGGCGGGCGCTCGGGGTGCGCCACATAGCGCCCGTCCTTCAGCACCGAACCGTCCGGCGGCTCCATGCCGGCGCCCGAGCCCTCGAGGCGCTCTTCCTCCAGCACCAGGCCGGCGGGGGTGGCGCGCCAGTCCTCCTGCCATTCGCTCTTCTGCACCGAATGGGTCCAGGCGAGGGTGAAGACCGTCGCGAGGCGCACCACCTGGCCCGCCGCCATGAGGCAGGCGACGCTCACGGGCGCGCCACGCCGCCCGGCGCCGGCGCCCGGCGCGTGCGGTACCAGTGCCAGGCGAAGAAGGCGAGGGAGGCGGCAAATCCCGCCTCGTCGGACAGCGGCAAAGCGAGGATGAGCAGCAGCGCCGCGAGGAAGGCGAAGGCCCGCTCCATCCGGCTCAGCGGCGCCGCCAGGAAGCCGGTGGCCGCGCTCGCCCACAGGATGATGGCGATGAGCGCCTTGACCACCGCATAGGCCACCGCCGGCCAGAAGCCGATCACCGCCGCCATGGGATCGCCGTCCTGGAGCATCAGCGCCGGCGCATAGACCGCCATGAAGGGCACCACATAGCCGGCGAGCGCCACCCGCGTCGCCTGCACCGCGATGCTCATGCCCGGCGCGCCGGCGATGGGCGCGGCCGCGAAGGCGGCCAGCGCCACCGGCGGGGTGAGGTCCGCCATGATGCCGAAATAGAACACGAACATGTGCGAGACGATGAGCGGCACGCCGAGCGCCAGCAGCGCCGGGCCGGCGATGGACGCGGTGATGATGTAGTTGGGAATGGTGGGCAGCCCCATGCCGAGGATCAGGCAGGCCACCATGGTCAGCACCAGCGAGAGGATCAGCGAGTTCTGCCCCACCGCCACCACGAAGGTGGCAAACGTGCTTGCCACGCCGGTCAAGGTGAAGACGCCGATCATGGTGCCCACGAGGGCGCAGGCGATGCCCACCGGCAAAGCGTTGCGCGCGCCGTCCGCCATGCTCTCCAGCGAGATGCGCAGGGTCTCGCGCCCGCCCTTCACGAAGAACAAAAGCACGACGAGCGCCAGCACCGCGGTGGCGATGCCGTTGATGCCGTATTCCAGGAAGCTCGCCGCCGCGACGCCCAGCACCACCCAGAAGGCGACCTTGAGCCCGTAGGGCCCGATCATCTGCGCCACCGGCCGCCCCAGCACGATCAGCGCGGTGAGCGCGAGCCCCACGGTGCCGGCGAAAAGCGGCGTGTAGCCGGAGAACAGGAGCCACACCAGCACCACCAGCGGCAGCAGCAGGAACCAGTTGGTGGCCAGCGCCTTCAGAGCGTCGGGGCATTCCTCCTTCGGCAGGCCGGTGAGCCCGCGCCGCCCCGCCTCCAGATGCACCATGGCGAAGACGGTGAAGAAATAGAGCGCTGCGGGAATGATCGCCGCCGTGGCGATGGCCGAATACGGCACGTCGATGGTCTCGGCCATTATGAAGGCCACCGCGCCCATCACCGGCGGCATGATCTGCCCGCCCATGGAGGAGGTGGCCTCCACCGCGCCGGCGAAGGCGGGCTTGTAGCCGAAGCGCTTCATCAGCGGGATGGTGAACTGGCCGGTGGTCACCACATTGGCCACGCCCGAGCCGTTGATGGTGCCCATCAGCGCCGAGGAGATCACCGCCACCTTGGCCGGGCCGCCGCGCGCGTGACCCACCGTGCCCATGGCGAAATCGGTGAAGAGCTGGATCATCCCGGCGCGCTCCAGGAAGGCGCCGAACAGGATGAACAGGAAGATGTAGGACGACGACACATAGGTCGGCGTGCCGTAGATGCCCTCGGTGCCGAGGAACATCTGGTCCACCACCTGGGCATAGTCGAAGCCGCGATGGTCGAGCGGCGCCGGCAGATACTGGCCGAACAGGCCGTAGAGCAGGAACACCGCGCACAAGATGGGCAGCGACACGCCCATCAGCCGCCGCGCGCCCTCGAACACCAGCAGCACGGCGACGGTGCCCACCACGATGTCCATGGCGTTGGGGTCGCCGGCGCGCACGATCAGCGCCTCGTAGAAGACCCAGTGGTAGAGGCCGATCACGAAGGAGAGCAGCGCAAGCCCCCACAGAGCGTAGCGCCGCCAGCCCGGCTGGTGGTTTCCGGCGATGGCGAACACCATGAGCAGCAGGAAGCCCACGTGCACCGAGCGCACGATCTGGCTGGGCAGCGGGCTCCAGGCGGCGGTGATCACCTGGAAGGCGGAGAAGGCCACCGCGATCCAGAAGACCGCCCGGCCCCAGGCCCCCGCACCCCATTCGAGATGGGCGAGGCCCGGCTCGACCACCACCTCCGCGCCGTGATCGGCGGCACCCGGCATCGCGCCGGCACTCGACTGCGACATGCGGCCCAGTCCTTGTTCTTGGTGGCCTCGTTTCGCCCGGCGGCGCGCGCCGCCGGCTCTGCCGGAAGGTCATGAGGAGAAACGTCGGCGCGGCGCCGCGGGTTCTCCCGCCGGCGCCTGCGCCCGGTATCAGGTCCTGAGGGAAGGTCCCCGAGCCGCCCGAGCCGCGCCGGTCCCGGGCGGTGCCGTGCCGCTAGGGGCTGATGCCCTTCTCCTTGAAGTATTTCGCCGCGCCCGGGTGGAACGGCACCGGCGAGCCCTTCATGGCGTTCTCGAGCTTGATGCCCTTGGCCGCCGCATGGGCCGCCACCAGCTCCGGCAGGTTCTCGTAGATCGCCTTGGTGAGGGCGTAGACCTCGGCCTCCGGCAGATCGGTGCGGGTGACAAGGAAGTTGGGCACGGCGGCCGTCGCCACGTCGGCGTCCTGGCCGGTATAGGTGCCGGCGGGGATGGTGGCGGACAGGTAAGGCGCGCCCACCTTCGCCACCACGGCGGCCGGAACCTCCACCACCACGATGGGCACCGAGTTGGACAGGTCCTTGATGGAGGCGACGCCGAGGCCGGCCGACTGCAAAGTGGCGTCGAGCTGGCGGTTCTTCATCAGCTCCACCGATTCGGCGAACGGCAGGTATTCCACCTTGCCGAGATCGTCATAGGTGAGCCCTGCCGCGCCCAGGATGGCGCGGGCGTTCAGCTCGGTGCCGGACTTCGGCGCGCCCACGGAGAGGCGCTTGCCCTTCAGGTCGGCGATGGTCTTGATGCCGGAATCCTTGGCGGCGACGATCTGCACATAGTTCGGATAGATGCCGCCGAGCGCCACCACCTTGGTGAGCGGCGCCTTGAAGCCGGCCTCGGCATTGCCCTTGGCGCCGTCGGACAGGCTGTCGGCGAGGGTGAAGGCGATCTCGCCCTTGCCCTGCTGGATGAGGTTGAGATTCTCCACCGAGGCCTTGGTGGCCTGCACCGACGGCCGAGCGCCGGGCACATGCTCGCCCACCATCTTCGAGATGGCGACGCCGAGCGGATAATAGACCCCCGACGTGCCGCCGGTGAGGATATTGACGAATTGCGCGTGGGCCGCGGCGGGCGCGAGAAGGGTTCCCACCGCAATCGCCGAAGCCAAGGCTGCCATCCTGATGCGTTGCATTGCGCTCCATCCCTGATGTTGATCTTTGTTCTGGCGTTGGAGGGAGGCTAGCGCCTTCACGCCCCGTGACCACCCTCAATTTACCGGCACTCAACCAAAGTTTAATCCATTTGAACAGGCGTGCGGCGCACCCCGGCGCGGGTGCGCCGCAGCGTCCGACGCGGAGACCGACCATGGCGGACGACCGGGAAATCCTCCTCGCCCTGCTGCAAGCCGCGCTCGCCGCGGCGGGGCCGGAGGGCAAGTTCGCGGGGCGCCTGCCGTCCCCGCCGAAGGGGCGCACGCTGGTGGTCGGCGCCGGCAAGGCGGCCGCCCGCATGGCCCGCGCCTTCGAGGACGAATGGGACCGGCCGTGCGAGGGCCTGGTGGTCAGCCGCTATGGCCACGGCTGCCCGACGCGCGCCATCGAGGTGGTGGAGGCGGCGCATCCGGTGCCCGACGCGGCGGGACAGGCGGCGGCGCGGCGCATCCTCGCCCTGGCGCAGGACGTGGGGCCGGACGATCTCGTGGTCTGCCTGATCTCGGGCGGCGCGTCGGCGCTGCTGAGCCTGCCCGCCCCCGGCCTCACCCTCGCCGACAAGCAGGCGGTCAATGCCGCCCTGCTCGCCTCGGGCACGCCGATCGCCGACATGAACCGGGTGCGCAAGGCGCTCTCCGCCATCAAGGGCGGGCGGCTCGCCGCCGCCATCCATCCCGCCCGGGCGGTGACCTACCTCATCTCCGACGTGCCGGGGGACGACCCGGCCGCGATCGGCTCCGGCCCCACCGTCCCGGAGGCCTCGGACCCCGCGGCGGTGCGCGCCATCCTGCGGGCGGCGGGCATCGCGGTGACGCCGGACATGGAGCGGGTGATCGCCGCCAACCGCGCGCCGTCGGCGCCGTTTCCCAACCAGGAGGTGCATGTCATCGCCACCCCGCTCATGGCGCTGCGGGCAGCGGCGGATGCGGCCCGCTGCTTCGGCCTCGCCCCGCTCATCCTGGGCGATGCGCTGGAGGGCGAGGCCCGCGAGATGGGCCGGGTGCTGGCGGGCATCGCCCTCAGCGCCGCCGCCCACGGCTTGCCGGTGGCGGCACCGGCGGTGCTGCTCAGCGGCGGCGAGAGCACGGTGAGCGTCCGGGGCACCGGGCGCGGCGGACGCAACGGGGAGTTCCTGCTGGCGCTCGCGCTCGCCCTCAAGGGCGAGCCCGGCATTGCCGCCCTCGCCTGCGACACGGACGGCATCGACGGCAGCGAGGACAATGCGGGCGCCTGGTGCGATTCTGAGCTTCTGGAGGCGGCAAAACGCAGGACCCTCGGCCCCGAAGCCTTCCTCGCCGCCAATGATTCCTACAGCCTGTTCGCCGCCCTGGATCGCCTCGTCATCACCGGGCCAACATTGACGAACGTCAATGATTTCAGGGTGATAATCATTCGTTGATGGTAACTAAGTCCGCTCCCGGAGTCATTCAGGCAGGATGATGGCGCAGCCCTGCCATGACCACGGAGCGGAGCTGCGTGCATTGCATACCAGCAGGAAACTGAATGTCTTCCATCCACTTAGTAGGCTTTGTTGAGGTATGATTTACCCTCTCCGGCGCTATCGCTAGGGAAATGGGGTTGACCTTTGCTGCAATGCACCTAAATTCCACAACTGGAGGAACCTGGAGGGTTGTCCTGACGCCAAGTTAGGGGACCACAATGACCGATCAGGTCGCACCGGGGATCATCCGCAAGCTTTGGGCCGGAGAGGCCGAGGTCTTCAAGGACCACCTTCTCCGTCTCGACGCGGAGAGCCGCCGTCTGAGGTTCGGCTCTGCGGTATCTACCGAATTCGTCGAGCGCTATGCCGCGCGTGCATTCCGCACGGGTGCCATCGTGCACGGATATTTCGTGGACGGCGTGCTGCGCGCCGCCGCCGAACTCTACCCCATGGGCGATGTCCTGCCCGGGGAAGCGGAAGCGGCTTTCAGCGTGGAGCCCGACTTCCAGAATCATGGGGTTGGGACACTGCTGCTTGAGCGCGTGATCCTGACCGCCCGCAATCGCGGCATCCGCACCTTGTGCCTCAACTGCCTGGCGCACAATCGGCGGATGCAGCAGATCGCCCGCAAGTTCGACGCGGACCTCGCGTTCGACACGGACGAGGTGCTGGCCGAGCTGACCGCGCCCTACCCGACCGCCATCTCCATCGTGCGCGAGGCGGCGGCGGACGTGTCGGGCCTGGCAGGCGCCCTGTTCCAGGCCCAGCAGGCCGCGACGGAGCGCATGTTCAGCGTGTTCATGCCGGCCACGCCGGCCCTGGCCGCGCCCCAGGCGATCGCCGAGCTCTGACCCGGCGGCCCGCCGCGGGCCTGCAAGACATGAAACGGCGCCTTCGGGCGCCGTTTTTCTTTGGCCGCCCCGGCCCCTCGGCCTTCCGGCTCAATGGGCGGCGGTGTTCGACAGCAGGTTCAGCACCATGACGCCGGCGATGATGAGGGCCATGCCCACCAGCGCCGGCACGTCCATCGCCTGGCCGTGGACGATCCACGCATAGCCGGTCACCAGCACGATGCCGACGCCCGACCAGATGGCATAGGACACGCCCACCGAGATCTCCCGCAGGGTGAGCGAAAGGCAGTAGAAGGACATCACATAGCCCGCCACCACGAGCAGCGACGGCATCAGCCGCGTGAAGCCGTCGGTGGACTTCAGGGCGGAGGTGGCGACAACCTCGGCCAGGATGGCGACGGTGAGGTAGAGATAGCCCATGACACCCACCAGGGGATGAAACGCGGGCATTGTCAATCATCGCCCGGGACCCCTTGGCGGCCGTCCCCAGGGATCGGGCGAAAGCGCTACGCGGGAATGCAGCGATCCCCTAGGCTCGCGCCCCGCGCCGGCCCCCCACCCCTGCGTGCCGGCCACAGGATGCGTGCCCATGCGTTTTCCCGAACCCCTCGTGCCGGCCCGCCTCGTCCGGCGGTACAAGCGCTTCCTCGCCGACGTGATTCTCGACGACGGCACCGAGGTGACCGCCCACGTGGCCAATTCCGGCGCCATGACCGGGCTCGCCGCGCCGGGCAGCCGGGTGTGGCTCTCCCATTCGTCTAGTCCCAAGCGCAAGCTCGCCTATGGCTGGGAGCTGGTGGAAGCGGATTTCGGCGCCGGGCCCGAGCTGGTGGGCGTCAACACCATGCATCCCAATGGCCTTGTCGCCGAGGCCATCGCCGCCGGCCTGGTGCCGGAGCTGGCCGGCTACACCGGGCTGCGGCGCGAGGTGAAATACGGCGTCAACAGCCGCATCGACATCCGCCTCGAAGCCGATGGCCGCGCGCCCTGCCTCGTGGAGGTGAAGAACGTCCACCTCATGCGCCACCCCGGACGCGCCGAGTTTCCCGATTGCGTCACCGCGCGCGGCGCCAAGCATCTCAACGAGCTGGCCGCGCAGGTGGCGGAGGGCGTGCGGGCGGTGATGGTCTATGTGAGCCAGATCGGTTCGGCTGAGGAGATCGCCCTCGCGCGCGATCTCGACCCCGGCTATGGCGCCGCCTTCGACCGGGCGCGGGCGGCCGGCGTCGAGGCCATCGCCCTCGCCTGCCGGGTGGAGCAGGACGCCATCGCAGTGTGCCGCACCCTGCCCATGACCGGCTGACCCTGCCGGCAGGACCGCCCAGCGGCCGCGCTGCGGCCATGCCGGGGCGCCGGGGCAAAGGGCGTACGCGCTTGCTTTAGCGCGTGCTTCGCCTACATTCGCAAAAGAGGAGTGGCGGTCCGTGGGGCACGGGCGCGCCCTGGCCCTGAAAGCGACATGATGACTTATGTGGAAGCGGCGAATGCCCCGCTGCGGAAAACCGGGCACATCAAGCTCTATGGTCCGGAAGGCTTCGAGGGCATGCGCCGCGCCGGCCGCCTTGCCGCCGAGGCGCTCGACGTCATCGCCGAGTTCGTGGCACCGGGCGTGACCACCGCCGCCATCGACAAGCTGATGTACGAGTTCGCGCTCGACAACGGCGCCTATCCGGCGACGCTAATGTATCGCGGCTACCGCTATTCCGTCTGCACCTCGGTGAACCACGTGGTGTGCCACGGCATGCCCAACAGCCGGCCGCTGCGCGAGGGCGACGTGGTCAATTGCGACGTGACCTTCGTGCTCGACGGCTGGTACGGCGATTCGAGCCGCATGTTCCCGGTGGGCGTCATCCCGCGCCGCGCCGAGCGCCTGCTGGAAGTGACCTACGAGGCCATGATGCGCGGCATCGCCGCCATCCGCCCCGGCGGCCATGTGGGCGACATCGGCGCCGCCATCCAGGACTATGTGGAGCCGCAGCACATGAGCGTGGTGCGCGACTTC
>JAFIHR010000210.1 GCA_017849325.1 Xanthobacter autotrophicus
AGCGCCGCGATCACGTGCCACCCGACCGCGCCGGTGGGATCCAGAACCTTCAGCGTGTCCAGGATTTCCAGGGTCTTCGGGCGCTCGTCCCGGCGGAGGTGGATGAAGGACAGGGCCTTCAGCGTGTAGAGGGCGAAGCGCCCCGCCCCATCGGGGAAGGGGTTCTGCGGCGTCCAATTGCGCCAGTCCGCATCCCAGCCGGCCTGGCGCGCACCTTCGGCGAGGCCGCGCTCGGCCATGGCCTTCGCCTCGTCCAGATTGCCCTGGTAGGTGTGGATCTTATAGAGGCAGAAATAGACCGGCAGCTCCTCCGGACCAGCTTCGAGCGCCTTGCGGAAGAGCTGGTCGGCCTCCGCCCGGTTCCGGCGATAGGCGACCACGCCCTGCTGCAGCAGCTCGTTGATCTCAAAAGGGATTTCGCCGAAATTGATGGCGTCGGCTTCGGGAAAAAGCTTCTGAACGGACATGGCCGATCCTGAAAATACGCGAGCCGCCCCTCACTTCACCAGATGCAGCGGCAGGGGCGCGCGCTCCTCGCGCGTGGTACGAAATGCGATCGCCTTCACCACCGCCTTGCCGATGGCCTTGGCGCGGGTGTCGAGATCGGTCCAGTTGGCCTTGCGTCCGCGCGGATCGAGCTCCAGCAGCTTCACCCCGGCAGGCACCTCCATGCCGTCACGCACCACACCGCGCACATAGCCGTCGAAGGGCGCGTGCACCGGCGTCGTGCCCAGGTGGCCGACCAGGAAATCCTTGTAGACGCGCGCGCCGATCTCAATGGCGGTGTGCCAGCGCGCGGAAATGTCGGAATGGACGAAGCGGTCGCCCGCCCGCGCGCCGAGGCGCCGCGCCACCCGGTCCGGCGGCTCGGTGGACTGATCCTGAAGGATCCGCCCTTCCATGCCCGGCCGGGTCTCGATGGCGAGGTCGCAATTGGTGCCGCCGCAGAAGCCCGGGCCGATGCCGATGGTCAGCCGCGCGAGGCGGCGCAGGTCCGGCGTCACCTGATACTTGTTCATGCGGGCATCGATCAGAAGGTCGATGCTGCCGAGCACGATGAGGTCGAGCAGGCCGAGCTTGGTCACCAGCACCTCGCCGCCCCGCGCGAGACCGGCGCGAATATCGACGCCGGTATCGGCGCGGCGGCCGCTCACCCCCGCCACCGTGGCGATGTCGTCATAGAGAGCGTCGTGGAACGCCATCTTGCGCCGGATCACGGGCGGCATGGGATCGTGCGACAGAATCACCCCGTAGTCGCCCTTGTGCAGATGCACGGCGACGGCGGAGGCAATTTCGTTGGTGCCCAGGATGACGGCGAAGCGCGGCAAGGCGCCCCGTCGGTTTTCCTGCTGGTTTTCGCTCATGACGGATCTCACGGGCCGGTTCCGCACCCGATAAGCAAGAGCCGGACCGTTTCGGTAACCATTTATGAGCACGCGGAAAACTCTTTATTCCGGCCGTATTGACAGCGAGGAAAGCGGCGCGGATCGGCCGGTGTGACCGTATCGTGTCTCAAAGACAACAATGGCCGAAAAGAATCCGACGCTGACCCGACGTCGCCCGTGACGGAAGAGTCCGCGCATCGCCGCCGCGGATCGCGCGCATGAGCCGCCGGAGGGCGCCCGGCTCACCAGCCGGAAGGCCCACAGCTGGCGTGCGCCGTGTCGCCGGATCCGCTTGCACCAACCAACGAAAAAGGGCCCTTCCCCGGAGGAGAAAGGCCCCTTGATCATTGCAGCAACCTCGGCCGGCGCGGCGCTCCGCTCCGGCGAGGGTCCGCGGCGCGCGTCAGCCCTGCGCGGTCAGGATTTCCGACGCCCGCTCCAGGGGAATGGCGATCGGCGTGATGCCGTGGGTCAAAAGGAAGCGCAGCTCGTTCTTGGTGAGCTCGTCCGGGTTGACGATGGCGAAATGCCCCGACTCCACCGACCGCTTGGAAACCTGCCGGGCATAGGTGCGCAGCATCTGGTCGTGGAAGCGGCAGCCGATGAACAGGAAGCTGCGCTCGGCGCGGCGATCCTTGATGACCTCCGGAATGGGAGTCTGGATGTCGATCTCGGTCAGCACTTCCACATAGTCGGCGTCGGAGATGAGGTAGTTCTCCGCCGGGACCACGCCGCCGTGGGGCTTGTAGAGGATGGTGGTCCAGGCCTCGGCGGCCTCGCGGCCACATTCGGTGCCGGAAGCGTCATAGAAGCGGTACCAGCGGTCCTCGCCGATGCCGGCGCGGGAGATGCCCTGGACCTCGCCCCAGTCGGTGCGGCCGGCGAGCGCCGCCCGCATGGAGTTGTCGTACCAGGTGTCGACGATCACCGGCAGCGGCAGCGACGCGAGATAGCGCTGCAGCGTGGTGGGCTCCACCGCCGGCGCGAACGCCTCGGTCATCAGGATCGAGACGGTCTTGCGCAGCTTGGTGCCTTCGACGTGCTGGGCCGCGGCCCACACATTGCCCTTCGCCCGCTTGGGCAGAGCCACCTTGGTGCCGAAGAAGGCGGCCAGCGCCTCCGGCGTCATGGGCACCGTGGTCCCGGACAGGGCAGTGAGGCCCGGACCGAGATAGGGGATGACCTTGCCTTCGCGCAGCTGGCCGGCGGCCTTGGCCAGCACGGCCTCGGCGTCGGCCAGCTGCAGGATGCCTGCCCCGGGGATGGGCGCATTCATGGAACTTACTCCTCGTCGCCGCGCTTGCGGGCGTTCACCGTGATGGGAAGGGTCGTGTCGGGCGCCATCTCCGGGAGATCGAGCACCCAGCCGTTGGCGATGCGGATCCAGCCACCCCAGAGCGTCTCGTGTTCGAATTCGACGATCGGCTCCTCCAGGTCCTTCTTCGGCACATAGATCGACAGGCCGGTCTCCGGAGAGCGGCGGATCATCACTTTCATAAGGTCAACTCCTCGATCGAGACGGGGTTCGCCATTGCGACGTCTGCACTTTGACCGCCAGGGGCGGCGCTTGTTTCTCCCCCGGCCGGCGTTGCCGGTCGGGGCAGGCGTTCGTTTGGGCTTCACATTCCCGATGGACAGAACCTCACGAATGAGGCGCGGCCGCAAGATCGGAGTTGCGATTCTGCCACGCCGGGGACAGGTCCCGCAGCTTGGCGATGATGTCCGGAAGCACTTCGAGCATCCGGTCCACATCCTCCGTGGCGTTCTCCCGCGAGAGCGAGAGCCGGACCGCGCCATGGAGGGAGGTGGCCGGGAGATTCATGGCCCTGAGCACGTGCGACGGCTCGGTGGAGCCGGAGGTGCAGGCCGAGCCGGTGGAGGCTGCGATGCCCGCCCGGTTGAGGTGCATCACGATGGCCTCGCCGTCGAGATATTCGAAGGCGAGGTTGGAGGTGTTGGGCAGCCGGTGCTCGGTGTCGCCGGAGACCGCGCAATGGTCGATCTGCTGCAGCACGCCCTGCTCCAGGCGGTCGCGCAGCTCGCGCACGCGGGTGCGCTCCTCCTCCATGTTGGCCAGCGCCAGCTCCGCCGCCTTGCCGAGGCCGATGATGGCC
>JAFIHR010000004.1 GCA_017849325.1 Xanthobacter autotrophicus
CGGCTGCGCAACCGCGCCGAGGAGGCGCTGCGCACCGCCGGCAGCGAGGAGGAGTGGCGCGGCGCCCTCGAAGGCACCATCGAGGAGAGCGACGGGCTGATCCGCACCTTCGACGCCCTGCTGATGATCGCCCGGGCCGAGGCCGGGCAGGCGCGCGACGCCATGGTGGACCTCGATCTCGCCGAGACCGCCGAGGCGGTGTGCGAGCTCTACGAGCCGCTGGCCGACGAGCAGGGCCTCGACCTCACGGTTGAGGCCGAGCCGGTCCTGCTCCACGGGATGCGCGAGCTGCTCGCCCAGGCGCTGGCCAACCTCATCGACAACGCCATCAAGTACGGCCGCCCGGCGGACGGCAGCCGGGGCCGCATCGCCGTCACCGTCACCCGGGAGGGGGCGAGCGCGGTGCTGCAGGTGGCCGACAGCGGCCCGGGCATTCCCGAGGCTGATCGCGCCCGCGCCGTGGAGCGCTTCGTGCGGCTGGAGGCGAGCCGCTCGCGCCCGGGCTCCGGCCTCGGCCTGTCGCTGGTGGCGGCGGTGGCCCGGCTGCACGGCGGGCACCTCGCGCTCGGCGATGGCCGGCCCGGATTGGTCGCACGCCTGGAATTGCCGGCTAAATAGCCTTGCGAACGCCCTGCGGATTCCGCCGTGGCGCCACGTTTGCCATTAAGACTTAGGGCAAATGAGTGGTATCAAGATCCGGCTCCGGCGCCGTTTCCCTTCCGCAACGGTCGAGCATTTGATCTCGGGGCTTGCTAATCCCTCGGGCCTTGTGCCTTTAGGTACCTAATGCGCGCACATCCTCCCTCGGATTCGCCTGGCCGCTCCGACCTCGCGTCCCTCATGCGAGAAGCGCCCGTCTCCTCCGATCCCAAGACGGCAAAGATTAAATTTTCCGAGGCTATCGAACGGCTCACCAGCGATGAGGCCGAGCGCCTTGCGCGCCTGCTCGCCGCGGCGCCGGAGGCCGAGGCGGTGTGCCTCGGGCTGGTGGAGGGCTCGCCCTTCCTCACCGACCTGATCCGCGTCCGGCCCGCCGCGCTCCTCGCCGCGCTGGAGCACGACCCGCACGTCCACATCGCCACGCTGGTGGCGGAGGGCCAGTCCCGCGCCGCCTTCGCCGCCTCCGAGGCGGAGGCGATGACGGCGCTGCGCCGCATGCGTGGCGAGGCGGCCCTCACCATCGCCCTCGCCGACATGGGCGGGGTGTTCGACCTCACCGATGTCACCGGCGCCCTCACCGACATGGCCGATGCGGCGGTGCGCGGCGCGCTGCACTTCCTGCTGGCCGATGCGGCGCGCGCCGGCAAGCTGCTGCCGCCCGATGGCGAGAACCCCGCCACGGGGTGCGGGCTCGCCATCGTCGCCATGGGCAAGCACGGCGCGCGGGAGCTGAACTATTCCAGCGATATCGACCTCGTTGCCGTCTACGACCGGGAGATCGCCCCGCTGGCGCCGGACGTGGAGCCCGCGCCCTTCTTCGTGAAGATCCTGCGCGGCCTCGTGCGCCTGCTGCAGGAGCGCACCCGCGACGGCTACGTGCTGCGCGTGGACCTGCGTCTGCGCCCCGATCCCGGCTCGACGCCGCTGGCGCTCTCCACCCTGGCGGCGCTCGACTATTACGAGCGCGAAGGCGCCACCTGGGAGCGCGCCGCCTATATCAAGGCGCGCGCCGTGGCCGGCGATCTCGACCTCGGCCGCGCCTTCCTCACCGAGCTGGCGCCGTTCGTGTGGCGCCGGGTGCTGGACTTCCAGGCCATTGCCGACGTGCACGCGATGAAGCGCGAGATCCACGCCTTCCGCGGCCACGACGTGCTGGCGGTGGAGGGGCACAATGTGAAGCTCGGCCGCGGCGGCATCCGCGAGGTGGAATTCTTCGTCCAGACCCAGCAGCTCATCGCCGGCGGGCGCGACCCGCTGCTGCGGTCGTCGCGCACCCTCGACGCGCTCAAGGCCCTCACCGATCACCGCTGGATCGAGAGCAGGGTGCGCGACGAGCTCACCGAGGCCTATGTCTTCCTGCGCCGGGTGGAGCACCGCATCCAGATGATGGCGGATGCCCAGACCCACGACCTGCCGGAAAATGTCGTTGAGATGGAACGCTTTGCTCGTTTCATGGGTTATCCGGACCGAGACGCCTTCGCGGCCGATCTGCTGGAGCGCATGCAGCGGGTGCAGACCCATTACGCCCATCTGTTCGAGGATGTCCCCTCGCCGGCGGTGCTGGACGCCGACCTGGTGTTTCCGGGCGAGGCCAACGACAAGAAGACCCTCTCGGCCCTTGCCCAGATGGGCTTCCGCGATCCGGCGGCGGCGAGCGGCATCGTGCGCGGCTGGCTCGCCGGAGGGCCGCGGGCGCTGAAGGGCGAGACGGCGCGCATCCACATCGGGCGCATCGTGCCGCTGTTCCTCGATGCCCTGTCGCGGGGCGGCGATCCCGACGGGGCGCTGATCGCGGCCGACCGCTTCCTCACCGAGCTGCCGGGGCCGCATCTCATCACCGCGCTGAACCGGCATCCCGACCTGGTGCGCCTCATCGCGACGCTTCTCACCGCCGCCCCCCGGCTCGGCGACACGCTGGCGCGGCGGCCCTCGCTGGCCGATGCCCTGCTTGATCCCGCCTTCTTCGACGTGCTGCCGGACGAGGTGAGCCTGCGCGACCATCTCGACCACCTGCTCGACACGGCGGGGACCGAGGAGGAGGAGCTCGACCGGGTGCGCCGCTTCCGCCAGGAGCAGCACGTGCTGCTCGGGGTGCGCATCGCCTCGGGCACGCTGCCGGCGGCGCGGGCGGGCGAAGCCTATGCCCGGCTGGCGGAAGTCATCATCCGCGCCCTGCACAAAAGGGTGTGGACGCGCTTCGAGGAGGTGCACGGGCGCATCGCCGGCGCGCGCACCGCGGTGCTCGCCATGGGCAAGCTCGGCGGACGCGAGATGACGGCGGGGTCCGACCTCGACCTCATCGTGCTCTATGATTACGAGGACGGCGCCGACCCCACCTCCGACGGCGCGCGGCCGCTGAGCGGGGCGCATTATTTCGCCCGCTTCACCCAGCGCCTGATCACGGCGCTCACCTCGCTCACCAATGCCGGCACGCTCTATGAGGTGGACCTGCGCCTGCGCCCCTCGGGCCGCGCCGGCCCGCTCGCCACCCGGCTCGCCGCCTTCGCCGCCTACCAGCGCGAGGAGGCCTGGACCTGGGAGCACATGGCGCTCACCCGCGCCCGCGTGGTGTCGGCCGATCCCGGCTTCACCGAGGCGGTCACCGAAGTGGTCCGCGCGGTGATGGCGAAGCCGCGCGACCCGCGCCTTCTGGCCGGCGACATCCTCGACATGCGCCGCGCCATCGCCGCCGAGAAGGGCGAGGACGACCGCTGGAACCTGAAGCACGCCGCGGGCGGGCAGGTGGACGTGGAGTTCCTCGCCCAATATCTCGTGCTGGCCTATGCCTCGATCCATCCCGAGATCGCGGACACGGCCACCGCCCGCGTGCTCGCCCAGGCGGAGAGCCTGTCGCTGCTGATGGCGGACGATGCCCACGTGCTCATCCGCGCCTGCCGGCTCTACCAGAACCTGACCCAGGTGCTGCGCCTCGCGGTGGACGCCCATATCGTGCCGGCCGACGCGAGCCCGGCGCTCAAGGCCCTGCTGGCGCGGGCCGGCGAGGTGCCGGACTTCGCC
>JAFIHR010000027.1 GCA_017849325.1 Xanthobacter autotrophicus
CTCATGGCTGGCGCCGTTCCTCGAAATAAGGTCTCACACCGCGATGAGACGGGTCCCGTCGTGGCCGATGATGCGCACCGGCGCAAGGCTCCCGGCGGCGAGCCGTTGGGGCAGGCTCACCGGGGTGAACTGCTCCGTGTAACCGTGCCCGTCCTTCTCCGCCAGCACGGTGCGCTGGCGTCCGACCGCCCGCGCGAGGTGACGGCGGAGCAGGCTCAGCCCCTTGGCGCGCAGCCGGCGCGCCCGCGCGCCGACCTCGGCGGCCGGCACCTGGGGCATGCGGGCCGCCGGCGTGCCGGTCCGGGCGGAGAAGGGAAAGACATGGACATAGGCGAGCCCCGCCGCCTCGACGAAGTCGAGGGTGGCGCGGGCCTGCGCCTCGGTCTCGGTGGGAAAGCCGGCGATGATGTCGGCGCCGAAGGCGAGATCGGGCCGCAGCCGCCGCAGCCGCTCCAGCAGCGCCAGCGCCTGCGCGCGCGAGTGGCGGCGCTTCATGCGCTTGAGGATGAGGTCGTCGCCCGATTGCAGGGAGAGGTGCAGGTGGGGCATGAGCCGCTCCTCCTCGGCGAAGGCGGCGAGGAGGTCGCCATCCGCCTCCACCGCGTCGATGGAGGAGAGGCGCAGGCGCGGCAGCTCCGGCACGCCGGAGAGGATGGCGCGCACCAGCCTGCCGAGGGTGGCGCCATCCGGCAGGCCGGTGCCGTAGGAGGTGAGGTCCACCCCCGTGAGCACCACCTCCTTGTGGCCGGCCTCCACCAGCCGGCGCACCTCGGCGACCGCCTCGCCCATGGGCACCGAGCGCGAGCCGCCCCGGCCGAAGGGGATGACGCAGAAGGTGCAGCGGTGGTCGCAGCCGTTCTGCACCTCGATGAAGGCGCGGGTGCGCCCCTCGACGGCGGCGGAAAGGTGCGGCGTGGTCTCGCGCGCGGCGAAGATGTCGGAAACGCGCACCCTCTGCGCCGTGGGCAGTCCGGCATCGAGGGCGGCGCGGGCCGCGTCCCAGGTTTCCGGCGCCGCCTTGGCGGCATTGCCGAGCACCAGATCGACCTCGCCCATGCGGGCGAAGGTCTCGGGCTCGATCTGGGCGGCGCATCCGGTCACCACCACCCGCACGGAGGGATCGCGGCGCTTGGCTGCACGGATCGCCTGCCGGGCCTTGCTCACCGCCTCCTGCGTGACGCCGCAGGAATTGACGATGACGGTGCGCTGAAGCCCGCTCGCCGTGGCCGCCCGGCGCACCTTCTCCCCATCGAGCCCGTTGAGCCGGCAGCCGAAGCTGATCACCTCCAGGGACGGGGTGAGGGGCGGGGCGGGGGGCGCGGTGGGGAGCGGAAGGGCGGGCCCGGCGTCCTCGCCCGCCATCAGCCGGCCTCGCCCAGCATGGCGGGGGTGAGCGCGCCGGAGAATTCGTGCTCCACCGGGCCGGTCATGACGACGTGGCCGTCGGCCGCGCGCCAGTCGATGGAAAGGTCGCCGCCCGGCAGGGTGACGGTGAGCGCGCGCCCCGCCGCGCGGCCGGTGCGGATGGCCGACACCGCGGTGGCGCAGGCGGCGGTGCCGCAGGCCCGGGTGCGCCCGGCGCCGCGCTCCCACACGTCGAGCCGGATGTGGCCGGGGCCGAGGAAGCGGGCGAAAGAGATGTTCGCCCGCTCGGGGAAGAGGGGATGGTGCTCCAGCTGCGGCCCCAGCGCGTCGAGCCGCGCCGCCGTTTCATCGGAAACGAAGAACACCGCGTGGGGATTGCCCATGCTCACCAGCGAGGCCGGCCCCAGCGCCTCGAACCCCTCCAGCAGGACGGCCGAGGTGTCGTCCAGCGCGCGGGACAGGGGAATGTCGGCGGCGGCGAAGCGCGGCGCGCCCATGTCCACGGCCACGGTGCCGTCGGCCCTGCGGGTGCAATCGAGCAGGCCGGCGGCGCTCTCGAACACCATGTGGTCGGCGCCGGTGCGCTCCGCCTCATAGGCGGCGATGCAGCGCGTGCCGTTGCCGCAGGCGGCGGACAGCGAGCCGTCGTTGTTGAGGATCTCCACGAAGGCGGCGGTGCCGGCCTGCCGCGGCGGATAGAGCACCATGGCCTGGTCGAACGGCAGGACGCCGGGCCGGGCCAGCGCGCGCGCCTCCTCGGGGCGCACGGGGGCCGGGTCCGCGCGCAGGTCGAGCACGAGGATCTCGTTGCCGAGCCCGTTCATCTTCACGAAGGCGCGATGGGCCAGGGGGCTCGGCGCGCGGCCGGGCGCCTGGTCCGGTGCCGGAGTGGAGAGCGGGCCCGCGGCGGGGCTGGTCGATGCCGTCATGAACCGAAGCGATTTCCGGCGCCCGCGGCGCCTGGGGCCGGGGGCGCGTGGGCCGAGAAATCCTTATATGGCCGTTGGGCCGAGGAGCGCCACCCCTGCCGCGCCCGAGCGCCGGCGCCCGGCTCCCGGCGGTGGCCGCACAAAGGCGGGGGATGGCCTCCCGCACCGCCATAATGGCGCCCGAGATCATGCTAATAGAAATGGTGAGCCGGCCTCTCCCGGCGGGAGATCCAACGACATGACCGGGCGTGATGCGCGGTGCGCCAGCGGCGCGAAGGTTTCGGTTCGGACGGGCATCGGCGGGCATCACGGGCAGGGGCGGACAGGGCACGCGCCGCGGCGCGCCGCCGTCACGCTGCTGGCGGCGCTGATCGGTCTCTCGCCGGTTGCGGGCGCCGTCGCGGCCTTGGCCCAGGATGCCGCGCCGAAGCCGGCGGAGGCCGCCCCGACCTCGCCGGCCGGCGGGGCCGACACCCTCGCGCCGCCGCCGGTGATCGCGCCCAAGTCGGTCGAGGTCCAGCCGGTGGCGCCCGGCGCGGCGAAGGCCTTCGGCGGCGAGGAGCAGACCCTGTCCCCCGTGCCGGTGCTGACCCTGGCGGGGACCGCCAAGTGGGACGAGGCCTATGACCGGCTGGTGGAGACCGGCAAGATGCTGGACGCGGAGCTGGCCCGGCTCGGCCTGAAGCGGGCCGGCGACATCTTCGTGCTGTATTCGTCGAGCGACGATCTCGGCTTCGAATATGAAGTGCAGATGCCGTTTTCCGGCACCACCACGCAGAAGCCGTCCGGCGAGATGCGTCTCGGCGGCTCATTCGCCGGCAAGGTCTTCAGGTTCACCCATGCCGGCTCCTTCGCCGACATGGACAATACCTACGAGCAGATCGCGAACTTCCTGGACGAGCGCAACATCCAGACCGACGATCTCTATATCGAGCGCTATCGGACGGACCTCCTGACGGCCCCGGCCGACGCCCTGGAGATCGACATCCTGGTGCCGATCCACTGAGCCGCGCGGGAAGCGCGAAACGGCACTTTCCACGCGGGCGCGAATCTTCTTCATTAGGCGCGCGCCGTGATGTTTGACACGCCGTTCGGCAGATTGCCCGGCGGCTCTGCGGGAGAGGGGGAGGCCGGCATGCCGCGGCTGTTCACCGCCATCGAGATCCCCCCCGAGGTGGGCTCGGATCTCTCGCTCCTGCGCGGCGGCATGGCGGGTGCCCGCTGGATCGATCCCGAGAATTATCACGTCACCCTGCGCTTTGTCGGCGACGTGGACGACGCCATGGGCCGCGACATCATGCTGATGCTCGGCCAGGTGCGCCGGCCGGCGTTCGATCTGGTGCTCGACGGGGTGGACCAGTTCGGCGGCCACAAGCCGCGCGCGGTGTTCGCCTCGGTGAAGGCGACGCCCGAGCTGGTGGAGCTCCAGGCCGAGCAGGAGCGCCTCATGCAGCGCCTCGGCCTCGGCGCGGAGGGGCGCAACTACAAGCCGCACGTCACCCTGGCGCGGCTGCGCGACGTGTCCTCGCGGCAGGTGGCGGACTATCTCGCTCTGAAGGGCGGCTACCGGAGCCCGCGCTTCCACGTGCCCCGCTTCGTGCTCTATTCCTCCCGCGATTCGGTCGGCGGCGGGCCCTATGTCGTCGAAGCGGCATACCCCCTGAGATAGAATAGTTTCAGGACCCGGGACGGGATCTTGCGCCGGGCGGAGCGATGCCCCACCTCTTTGGGCTGTGGCAGGCACGGGACGTGCGGAGGTGCACCGAGGTGGCACGAGCGGAAGAGATCAAATGGAGCGTGCTTCCCCAGGAGGAGGCCCAGCGCGCGGCCGATGACGAGGAGCGCGTGCGCCGCGGCTTCTGGAAGAAGCTGAAGACCACGGCCGCCCGGATTCCCTTCGCCGAAGAGGTGACGGCGGCCTATTTCGCCGCCTTCGACCGCAACACGCCCCTGAAGGTGCGCGCGACGCTTCTGGCGGCGCTCGCCTATTTCATCCTGCCGTTCGATTTCGCCCCCGATTTTCTGCCCATCATCGGCTTCAGCGACGACATGGCGCTGCTCATGGGCGCGCTGAAGCTGCTCTCCAACCACGTGACGCCCGAGCATTACAAGGCGGCGCGCGAGGCCCTCGACGACCTCAGGAAGGGCGGCCGCTGAGCGGCCGTCCCGCCTTTGCCGCGCGGCGGCCTTGGGGTCACTTGCCGGTGGTGAGCACCACCTTGCCCTTCACCTTGCGCCCGGCGATGAGGCCGAGGGCTTCGGCGCAACGTTCCAGCGGATAGATCCCGTCCACATGGGCCGAGATGCGCCCGTCGCGGGCATAGCCCATCACCGTGGCGGCCGCCGCGCGCATCCAGTCGGGATGGGCCCGGGCCATGGCGCCGAAATCCACCCCGCGGGCCTCGCGGTTCTTGAGCAGCAGCAGGTTGAGCGGCAGCTTCGGTATCTCCCCCGAGGCGAAGCCGATGACGAGGAAGCGCCCGTACCAGCCGAGCGCCCGGATCGCCTGCTCGGCCTGCTCGCCGCCCACCGGATCGAACACCACGTCGAGGCCGGCCTCGCCGCCGAACGCCTTGAGCCCGGCCTTGAGGTCCTCCTTGGTGTAATCGAGGCCCTGGTCGGCGCCGTGGGCAAGGGCGAAGTCCACCTTCTCGGCCGAGGAGGCGCAGGCGAGCACGCTGGCGCCCAGCGCCTTGCCCAGCTCCACCGCCGCAAGGCCCACGCCGCCCGCCGCACCCAGCACGGCGAGCCGCTCGCCCGGCTTCAGCGCGCCGCGATCGCGCAGGGCGTAGAGCGCGGTGCAATAGGTGATGAGCAGGCCGGCGGCCTTCGCCATGTCGAGGCCCTCGGGCACCGGCGCGAGCAAGCTGGCCGGCGCCACGATCTTCTCCCGCGCGGCGCCGTGGGTGAGATAGCCGCACACCCGGTCGCCCACGGCGAATTCCGTGACGCCCGGACCGAGGGCCGCCACATGGCCGGCGAACTCCCCGCCCGGCGAGAAGGGCAGCGGCGGCTTCACCTGATAGAGGTCGCGGATGATGAGGGTATCGAAGAAATTGAGGCCGACGGCGCTGACCTCCACCACCACCTCGCCGGCGCCGGGCACGGGATCGGGCAGCTCGGCGACCTCCAGCATCTCGGGCGGTCCGTGGCGCACACACAGAATGGCTCGCATTCCTGTTACCTTTCCTTCGGTCGGATCGGGGGCATGTTCACCAAACCTTTACCGCGAGGGCCGATCAAAGCTCCATGGCTTTTCGAAGCCGATCCGGAATTGCCGGAAATCCGAGGACAGCACGGCGCCGGCAGGCGGTGTCGAAGGATCAGAGGTTCCGACGTCCGGGCCCCGGCACCGGACGGCAAGGAAACCATAACGCATTGAGCCGGGCGGAATGCTTGGTTTAAGACAACGTGTGGCGGACCTTGGATATTTTGTCCGCCGGACCCGCGGGGGGCGCATCAGCGCCGATGCCCCGCAGGTTGCTCTCGCGAATATCCCTCGGTCGTCGATGGGGAGATGTTCATTCATTGAGCGTGGGCGCGACAGCGGCGCAGCAGGCGTCCGGCGTGCTCACTGGCCTACCCGCATAAGGCCGCAGCGTAGAGGAGAAGCCATGACACTTCGTCGTGTCCAACCGACGCTCCTGGGCGTTTTACTGACCTGTCTCGCCATCGCGCCCGCCGCCGCACAGGGGCAAGGGCAGTCGAAGCCCGTCGCCAAGTTCGGGGACTGGAGCGTCTACACCAGCACCAGCTCCCCCAAGGTCTGCTATGCCATCTCCCAGCCCGCCTCGCGCCTGCCGGCGGGGCTCAATCGCGACCCGGCCTATTTCTTCATCTCCACCCGCCCGGGCGAGAACGTGAAGAACGAGGTGTCCATCACCCTCGGCTTCCCGCTGAAGTCGGGCGTGGATGCGGACCTCGCGGTGGGTGACCTGAAGCTCAGCCTCTACACCAAGGAGCAGGGCGCCTGGGTGCGCAGCGTGTCGGACGAGGCCAAGCTGGTGGACGCCATGCGGAAGGGGCGGGAGCTGACCCTGGTGGCGGTCTCCGTGCGCGGCAACAAGAACACCGACAAATACTCCCTGAACGGCATCTCCCAGGCCCTCGACCGGGTGGCCCAGGAGTGCAAGTGACAAAGCCCCGCGTGCCGGCACGCCCTGTGAGCTGACGGCACCGGGGCTCCCGCCTTCGCCGGCCTTGCCTGCCGGCGCCACCCAGCACCCACGCCCCACATCCTCCGGGATGCGGGGCGTGCTTCGGAACAGGCGCCATGATGCTCTCCCGCTATGCGATGCTCGCCGGCTACAACGCCTGGGCCAACACGCGCCTTTTCGCGGCCGCCGAGGCGCTGGGGCCCGAGCCCTGCGCGCGGCCCATGGGGGCGTTCTTCGGCTCGGTGATGGGCACGCTCAACCACCTCGTGGTGGCCGACGGCATCTGGATGGACCGCTTCGAGGCCAGGGACGCGCCGCAGCCCGCCCTCGACACGATCCTGGCAAGCGCGCTTCCCGCCTTGCGCCCGCTGCGGGCGGCGCTGGACCGGCGCATCCTCGATTTCGTGGCGGCGCGCCGGCCGGACGACCTTTCCGCCGACATCTCCTATGCCAACAGTTCCGGCCGGCTCTTCCGCCAGAGCCTCGCCAGCGCGCTCGACCATCTGTTCAACCACCAGGCCCACCATCGCGGCCAGGTGCATGGGCTCCTGACCCAGCTCGGCGGGCGGGAGGCGGCGCCTTCCCTCGATCTCATCGTGTTCCAGCGGGAGGTGGCCGCCGCCTGAGCCGGGCGCAGGCATCCGCCGCCGTGGGCCGATGGAAAGATGCCGCAATCGCGCTTATGTATGGCGCCATGACCGAGACCCCGCAGCCCGTCCCCGATCCCGCTCCCGCGCCGGAGCCCGCATCCGCCCCCGTGGCGGCGCCGGCGGAGGCGCGCCCGTCGCTGGTGGGGCTCGACCGGGCGAAGCTCGGCGCCGCGCTCGCCGCCATCGGCGTGCCGGAGCGCGAGCAGCGCATGCGGGTGAACCAGCTCTGGCACTGGATCTATCTGCGCGGCGCCACCGATTTTTCCGAGATGACCAACGTCTCCAAGCACCTGCGCGCCCAGCTCGAGGCCGCCTATTCCCTCGACCGGCCGGAGGTGGTGGTGGAGCAGGTGTCGGCCGACGGCACCCGCAAATGGCTGCTGCGCTTTCCGCCCCACGAGATCGGCGAGAGCCCGGCGGAGATCGAGACCGTCTATATTCCCGAGAGCGACCGCGGCACCCTGTGCGTCTCCAGCCAGGTGGGCTGCACGCTGAACTGCGCCTTCTGCCACACCGGCACCCAGCGCCTGGTGCGCAACCTTTCCGCCGCCGAGATCGTCGGCCAGGTGATGGTGGCCCGCGACCGGCTGGGCGACTATCCCGGCCGCGACCGCGCCACCGGCCCGGGCCTGCCCACCGAGGGCGAACGCCTCGTCACCAACATCGTCTTCATGGGCATGGGCGAGCCGCTCTATGCCTATGACAGCGTGAAGGAAGCCATCGAGATCCTTTCCGACGGCGACGGCCTCGGCCTCGGCAAGCGCCGCATCACCGTCTCCACCTCGGGGGTGGTGCCGGAGATCGAGCGGCTCGGCTCCGAGGTGGGGCCCATGCTCGCCATCTCGCTGCACGCGGTGCGGGACGATCTGCGCGACGTGCTGGTGCCCATCAACAAGAAGTATCCCATCAAGGAGCTGCTGGCCGCCTGCCGGGCCTATCCCGCCGCCTCCAACGCCAAGCGCATCACCTTCGAATATGTGATGCTGAAGGGCGTGAACGACTCGCCTGCCGACGCCAAGGCGCTGGTGAAGCTGCTGGAAGGGGTGCCGGCCAAGATCAACCTCATCCCCTTCAACCCCTGGCCGGGCACGCAATATGAGTGCTCCGACTGGGAGACCATCGAGCGCTTCTCGGACATCGTGTTCCGCGCCGGCTACGCGAGCCCGGTGCGCACGCCGCGCGGGCGCGACATCCTCGCCGCCTGCGGCCAGCTCAAGAGCGAGAGCGAGAAGCTCTCCGCCCGCGAGCGCCTCGCCCTGCGCGCCATGATGGCGGCGGACGCCGAGGACTAGCCGCGCCGTCATTGCCCGGGAGGGAGCATGCTGGACCATGTGGGGATCTCGGTGCACGACCTCGCCCGGTCGCGCGCCTTCTATCTCGCCGCGCTGGCGCCCCTGGGCTATGGCGTCGTCCTGGAAGTGCCGCCTGTGGACGGACCCGCCTACGTGGCCTTCGGCGCCGTGGCGCCCGGCTTCTGGATCGGCGCCGAGCCGGCGCTCACCGGGCAGCTCTATCTCGCCTTCACCGCGCCCGACCGGGCGGCGGTGGACGCCTTCCATGCCGCGGCCCTGGCTGCGGGCGGGCGTGACAGGGGCGCGCCGGGGTTGCACCCCGACCGCCACCCGAACTATTACGCCGCCTGCGTGTTCGATCCGGACGGACACAATGTGGAAGCCGTCTGCCACCAGCCGGCGTGACGAGGCACCATGGACAATCTCGCCCGCCTTCTCCTGCGCCTCCTGCTCGTGCCCCTCGGCTATCTCGCCGCCGTGGCCGCGGGCGCGGCGGTGATCCTCATCGGCGAATGGCGCATCGGCACCCTGTTCGAGGCGAGCCGGCCCGAGGAGCAGGCCATGGGCTTCGTGGTGGCCATCGCCGGAGCGGTGGTGCTGCTGCTGTTCCTGCTCTCGCGCATGTGGCTGGTGGCGGCGGTGGGAATCCTGTTCTCGGAAGCCTTCGCGGTCCGCTCCTGGATGTTCCACGCGGCCAACGGCGCCGCCTCCGCCTGGATCGCCGCCCAGCTCTATACCCAGACCCCCGGCCAGCCGGCGATGGTGACGGATCCCTTCTATGTGGTGGCGGCCGGGCTCGCCGGGGGCCTCGCCTACTGGCTGGTGGCGGGCGCGACCGCAGGCTTCTTCAAGCCGGTGCTGCGCTCGCCCGCGGAACGGGCCGAGCGCCTTGGGCCGCCTCCGGGAGCAACCGCCCGGCTGCCCGGGGCACCGCCCCTGCCGCCGGAGACGCATACGCCCGGCCAGCCGCCGGCCTCCCGCGGGCGCGACGGCACCCCCGGCGCCTGACGAGGCCTGCCGCGCCGCACCCGGCGCAACAATGCTTTGATCTTGGGCGCCATAACCGCTAAGCCTCGCGCCAAATCCGCGCGACCGGCCATGACGCATTCTCCTCCGCCCTTCTCCCTCGCCGACCTCAGGTCGGAGATCGACCGCATCGACGAGACGATGCATCGCCTGCTCATGGAGCGCAGCGAGATCATCGACCGTCTGGTGGAGGTGAAGCGCAGCCAGAAGGAAGGCGCCTCCGCCTTCCGCCCCGCCCGCGAGGCGGACATGATGCGGCGCCTGGTGGAACGCCATCACGGCCATCTGCCCCTCGACACGGTGGAGAGCATCTGGCGCGTCATCATCGCCACCTTCACCTATATCCAGGCGCCTTATTCGGTGCATGCCGATCTCTCGATCGGCGAGCCGGCCATGCGGGATTCCGCGCGCTTCCATTTCGGCTTCACGGTGCCCTTCATCGCCCATATGGGCGCGCGCGGGGTGATCGAGGCGGTGGAGGCCTCGAAGGGCGATCTCGGCCTCCTGCCGGTGGCGCCCTCCACCCGCTCCGATCCGTGGTGGACCGCCCTTGAGGGCGCCGACCGCCTCAAGGTCATCGCCCGCCTGCCGTTCGTCGAGCGGGCGGACCATCCCGCCGGCCTGCCGGTGTTCGTGGTGGCCCATCCGGTGGCCGACGCGGC
>JAFIHR010000211.1 GCA_017849325.1 Xanthobacter autotrophicus
CGCCCCGAGCGTGAAGCGCGCTCCGAGCAGGCTCCGCGTCCCGAACGGGAGCCACGTCCGGAACGCGAGCCGCGCCCGGAACGGGAAGCCCGGTCCGAACGCTCCCGCCGGGCGCCCCGCGAGGAGGGCGCCGAGCCCCGTCCCAGCCGCCGCGACCGTTCGCCCGCCAATGAGCCGGCGGACATGTCGCACCTTCCCGCCTTCCTGCTGCGCCCCGTGCGCGTCAAGGCAGGCTGAGGGGAAGACCCATCCCCGGGCCGGCTCCGGCTGGCCCGGTGACGGATGGCAGGCGGGCCGTCCGTACGGGCCGCCTATGCGGGCGGTCGATGCGATTTGCGAATCTCGGGCGTTCCCGGCTGCGCTCCGCGCACGCCGGGTGTCGGCTCACCCGGCATCGGAGCACCCCGCTCCGCGACCGGCCAAGCAACCGGCATCGCGCGATTCGCGGCGTCCAATCCTGACCGACGGGCGCTCCACCTAGTGGGCCGGAGCGTTTCCAGAGCCCCCTTCTCCCGGACGGCTGGACGCGCAGGCTCGCCTTACGTCCCGCCCTCTTGCGGACCTTTGCCTTACCTCCCGCCCTCAGGCCCGGAGCGCCGCGCCGGCGCGCGCGGGGTCTTGGCTGCCTTGTCGGCGCCCTTGGCCCCTGATCGCCGCTTCCCCGTGGCGGGCTTCGCCGGTCCCGCTTTCGCCCCGGTGGCTTTCGGAGCTTTGGCGGCTGGCCGCTTGCGTGCCGCCGCCTCCCGCGCCGCCGCGAGCGCGCGCCGCGCCAGGGCTGCGAGGTCGTCGCCATCGTCGAGCGCGGCATCGGGCACGCGCCAATAGCTGGCGATGGTGTGACTGCCCGTCTTCGTCCCATAGCTGAAGGGTGCGGCGCCGCGGGTGGCAAGCTCGGCGGCAAAGGCCTCATCGGCCTTCAGATAGATGACTCCATCGGCGACGAGGGCGAACATCACCCCGTCGGCGTAAAGGCCGAGGCCGCCGAACATGCGGCGCACCGCCACCGGGCCGAAGGCGCCGAACAGATCGGCGATGGCATCCTCGTCCATGACCCCTCCATGGCCCAAGCACCGCGCGGCGGGCTGCGCCCCGGTCAGTCCCGCAACAGCGCGAGGAGCCCGACCGCCGCGTCCATCTCGATCCGGCGGGCGGCGCGGCGGGCCATGGCCATCTCGTCCTCGCCCCATTGCGAGATGTTCCAGTCCTCGTCCACATGGGCCGCGGCCCAGGCAGCCTCCGCATCGAGCTGGCCCGCATGCACCGCCAGCGCCAGCAGCGCCGAGCCGGTGAGCGTGGTCATGGAATGCACCGCCGCCAGCTCCAGCGGCGCCTCCGGCACCAGCGCGCGCACCGCGGCGAGGGCTTCCTCCGGCTGCGCCACGTGCAGCACCCCTTCCGCAAGGTAGAAGCGCGCGCCATGGGCCTCGTCCAGCCAGCGCAGCACCCCATCCCAATGCTGCTGCTGACGGTCGGTAAGGCCTTTGGGCCCTTCGGCGCGATAGAGCAGCATGTCGGTGCCGGCATAGTTCACCACGTCGGCGCGCACCGCCTCGGCCTCCCGCGCGACGCGATCGAGGGCGACGTTCACGAGACGGGTCAGCGGCATGGAGAAGGGATCGATCTCCGCCCCCTGCGCCGCCCATTCCTTCACCATGGCCTCGGCCAGGGCGCGGGTCGGCGCGAGCAGCAGGCCGCGCGCCGGGGTCCGGATCGGCCGGCCGTCCAGCAGCACGGTGAAGCCGCCCTCGGCCTCGCCCACGCTCACGTCCGTGTAGAAGCGCTTCGGCAGCGCGGTGCGCTGGGCTGCGCGGGCGCGCGCGACGGCATCGTCGGGGCCCTGCCCCACCTCGTTCAACAGGTCGCGCATGGTCATCTCCTTCAGGGCGTGCCCGACGCGGCGCGCGCGGCGGTGATGGCGGCGAGCGCGCCGGGAACCGCGGAAAAGGCGTCCACCAGGCGATGCGCTCCGGCGAGCCTGAGATCCTCGGCCTTATGATAGCCCCAGGTGACGCCCAGCGCCGAGGCGCCCGCCTGCAGCGCCATGAGCACGTCATAGGTGGTGTCGCCCACCACCACCGTCTCCTCCGGCAGGGCGCCCACCGCGCGCAGCGCCTGCTGCACCATGGCGGGATGGGGCTTGGAGGGCGCGTCGTCCGCCGTCTGGATGGTGGCGAACCAGCCCTCCATGTCGTGGGCGGCGAGCAGCCGGTCGACACCGCGCCGGGCCTTGCCGGTGACGATGCCGAGCGTCACCTCCGGCCGCGCCCTGAGCGCGGCGATCACCTCGCGCGCATCGGGAAACAGCGGCTCCATGGGCGCGCGCTCGCGCAGGGCGAGATAGGCGTCGCGATAGGCCTCCGCCATGGCGGCGACCGGATAGCCCGTCGCGCCGCCGGACAGCGAGAGGAACGCCTCGTTCAGCGACAGCCCCACCACCGAGAGCAGGCGCTCCCGGCTCGGCAGCGCGATGCCGTTGAGCGCATGGGCCGACGTCATGGCGGCGACGATCATGTGCTGGCTGTCCACCAGCGTGCCGTCGCAGTCGAACAGCACCAGGAGGGGCGAGGGCGCCGGAACGGAAGGGGGAGCCGCGTCCATAGACGGCCTCAGCGCTGGGTGAGCTGGGAGCTCGCCATGTCATAGACCCAGGCGGCGCCGGAGGGATCGAGGAACACCACCTGCTTGAAGCCGCGCTGCTCGCACTGCCGCGGGAACGGGCCGGCGGCGATCAACTCCGCCGCCGTCTTGGCGGGGAAGTTGAACTTGATGTTCAGCGTCGTGCCGTCGGGGCCGGCGGTGCTCACCGAGAGGTCGAGCCCGTTCTGGGTGAACTTCTCCTGGGTGCTCTGGGCGAACAGCCGGCGGGTCTCCGCATCGGGGGGCGGGTTGGTATCCTCGCGCGGCAGGGAGGCCACCGTCGCCGGCTCGTCCTGCGTCGCCGGGGCGGTGGAGGGATCGGGACCGAAGGTGTCGGGCATGGCATCGGCCGAGGTGGCGCCATCGCGCGCCGCGGCCGGAGATGCGGCCGGCAGGCCGGGGGCGCGGTCGGTGTCGGTCTTCAGCGCGGCCTGGGTGGCCGGGGGAGCGGAAGCCGCCGCCGACGGCGCGGCCTGCTGGGTCGCGGCCGGAGCGCTCGCCTGGCTGAGGCCCGGCATCGAGGGCGACGACATCACCCACCAGACAAGCCCGCCGGAGACCACCGCCAGCACCGCGCCGGCCACGCCCAGAAGCACCGGCGTCAGCACCCCCCGGCCCAGCTTGTGGCCGCAGAACGGGCAATGCGTCTCTTCCGGATAGACCTGCGCCCCGCAGCCAGGACAGTAGTCGGCTTCTGGGTTCATTCAGCACTCCTCCGGACACGCGAAACGCGGCAATAGGTCAGCATCGCGCGGCAATAGCAGGGCAATGTGGCAATCCACCTCTCAATTGCCAAAATTGAGCGGCGGCGGGGGCGGCGCCTCCAGGCTCGGCGCAAGGTTCTCGAACTGCTGCTGAATCTGGTTCTGGTCGAGCTGGACCGCGCTGTCCTTGTAATGGGTCACCATGCGCGGGAACAGGACGATGAGCGCCACCATGACGAGCTGGATGAGGACGAAGGGCACCGCGCCCCAATAGATCTGCGCCGTGGTCACCGGCTCCATCACCTTGCCCGTCACCCGGTCCACATACGGCACCTTGGCCGCCACCGAGCGCAGGAAGAACAGCGCGAAGCCGAACGGCGGATGCATGAACGAGGTCTGCATGTTCACCGCCAGCATCACGCCGAACCAGATCAGGTCGATGCCGAGCTTGTCCGCCGCCGGCCCCAGCAGCGGGATGATGATGAAGGCGAGCTCGAAATAATCGAGGAAGAAGGCCAGCACGAAGACCAGGAGGTTCACCGCGATGAGGAAGCCAGCCTGGCCTCCCGGCAGCGACGTGAGCAGCTCCTCCACCCATTTGTGCCCGTCCACCCCGTAGAAGGTGAGCGAGAACACGCGCGCGCCGAGCAGGATGAACAGCACGAAGGCCGAGAGCTTGGCGGTCGAATAGGTGGCCTGCCGCATGATGTCGAACGACAGGCGCCGGCGCGCCAGAGCAAGGCCCAGGGCGCCCACCGAGCCCATGGCGCCGCCCTCGGTGGGCGTCGCCACGCCGATGAAGATGGTGCCGAGCACCAGGAAGATGAGCGCCAGCGGCGGCACCATCACGAACACCACCTGCTCGGCGAGGCGCGACAGCAGGCCGAGGCGGAACACCTTGTTGATCACCGCCCCGACGAAGGCCAGCGCCACGGTGGCCGACATGGCGAGCACCACGTAATCGGCGCCGAACTTCACGCCGCTCCAGGTCATCAGCCAGATGGCGAGGGCGATGGAGAGGGCGAGCGCGATGAACAGCGAGGGCGTGAGCAGCCGCGCCGCCCCGCCGAGGATCACGAAGAGCACGAGGAAGGCGCCGATGCCCCACACCGCAAGGTTCGCCGCGCCCGGCAGGGACGCCTCGGTAAGGTGGGGCAGCGATCCGGTGGCGATCAGCCAGGCGAAGCCGGCCGCCGCCACCGCGCCGAGGAGGCGCGCCGGCATCCGCTGCTCCTGCGGATCGCGCAGGGTCTGGGCAGCGAGCGGCAGGCCCGGCGTCGCCGAGGGGAAGAAGGTGGCGACGATGAAGATGTAGAGCGCGTAGAGGCCCGCCAGCAGGAGGCCGGGAATGAAGGCCCCCTCATACATGTCACCCACCGAGCGGTTGAGCTGGTCGGCCATGACGATCAGCACCAGCGACGGCGGAATGATCTGCGCCAGCGTGCCCGAGGCGGCGATCACGCCCGATGCCACCCGCCGGTCGTAGCCGTAGCGCAGCATGATGGGCAGCGAGATGAGGCCCATGGAGATCACCGAGGCGGCCACCACGCCGGTGGTGGCGGCGAGCAGCGCGCCGACGAAGATCACCGCATAGGCGAGGCCGCCGCGGATCGAGCCGAACACCTGCCCGATGGTGTCGAGCAGGTCCTCCGCCATGCCCGAGCGCTCGAGAATCAGACCCATGAAGGTGAAGAACGGGACCGCCAGCAGCACCTCGTTGTTCATGGTGCCGTAGACGCGCTCGGGCAGCGCCTGGAGGAAATCCGGCCGGAACAGGCCGAGCCAGATGCCGATCACGCCGAAGATCAGGCCGTTGGCCGCCAGCGAGAAGGCCACCGGATAGCCGAGCAGCAGGAACACCACCAGAGCGGCGAACATGATCGGCGCCATGTTGTGGATGAACCAGCCACGAAAGCCCGGCTCGGCCGCCAGCGCCACATCGGGCACGAGCACCAGGAGCGCGAGGAGGACGAGGAGCGCGACAGCGGAGGCACGACGCTTGAACATGATCTGTCGCTCCGCTCAGGACCGGGCGCCGGGCGTGCCGACGGTGGGCGCGGTGCCCGGCGCCCCGTTGCCGTTGCCGTTGCCGTTGGCCTGCGTCATCAGGCGCTCGGCCTCCTCCGCCAGCGCCTGATGGGATCCCCCGCCGCCTTCATGGGGGTCCTCCATCAGCCCGCGCATGATGGCGATGCGCTTGATGAGCTCGGAGATGGCTTGCAGCGTCAGCAGGAAGAAGCCCAGCGGCACGAGGAACTTGGTGGGCCATTGCGGCAGGCCGCCGGCGTTCAGCGACTGCTCGTTGATCGCGTAGGAGTTCAGGAAGAACGGCCAGGACCACCACGTCATCAGGAGCGAGAAGGGCAAGAGGAAGAAGATGTGGCCGAAGACGTCGATGGCGTCGCGGGTGCGCTTCTTGAGGTGCGCGTTCACGATATCGATGCGGATGTGCTCGTTGTCCATCAGCGTCCAAGAGGCGCACAGCAGGAA
>JAFIHR010000212.1 GCA_017849325.1 Xanthobacter autotrophicus
CTCGGCCGCCGCCGCGATCGCCTCCTCCACGAGGTGGTTGCGCGGGATGACGGCCGGATTGATCTTCCGCAGCGCCGCCTTGAGCGCCTCCCAGTCCGCCGGCTCCTGCGCGAGGCGGGCGCGCCAGCGCTCCGCCCAGGCGCGGAACGCATCGCGATCGACGAACAGATCGGCCACCGCCTCCGTGTCGGGCGCCGCCACCGCATCGGCGAGGCGCCGGAAGGTGAGGGTGAAATCCGCCCCGTTGGTCTTCATGAGATCCAGCAGGTCGTGGATCAGCTCCACGTCGCCCGCCCGGGGCGTCATGAGCCCCACCTTCTCGCGGAAACGCGCCACGTAAGCGGCATCGAAGCGGTCGGGGAAGAGGCCGAGCAGCGCGTTCGCCTCCTCGATCCCCGCCTCCGGGGTGTCCGCGAGGAACGGCACCAGGCATTCGGCGAGGCGCGCGAGGTTCCAGTGGGCGATGCCCGGCTGGTTCAGATAGGCGTAGCGCCCCTGGTGGTCGATGGAGCTGAACACCGTCTTGGGATCATAGGCATCCATGAAGGCGCAGGGGCCGTAATCGATGGTCTCGCCGGCGATGGACATGTTGTCCGTGTTCATCACCCCGTGGATGAAGCCCACCGAGAGCCAGCGTGCCACCAGCTCCGCCTGCCGGTTCAGCACCGCCTCGAAGAAGGCGTGATAAGGCTTCTCGGCCCCCGCCGCCTCGGGATAGTGGCGGGCGATGGCGTAATCGGCGAGCTGCCTGACCGCCCCGTCGTTCCGCCGCGCGGCGAAATACTGGAAGGTGCCGATGCGGATATGGCTCGCCGCGATGCGGGTGAGCACGGCGCCCGGCAGGCGGGTGTCGCGGATGACGTTCTCGCCGGTCGTCACCGCCGCCAGCGAGCGGGTGGTGGGAATGCCCAGCGCCGCCATGGCCTCGCTGACGAGATATTCGCGCAGCACCGGACCGAGCGCGGCGCGCCCGTCGCCCCGGCGGGAGAAGGGGGTGGGGCCCGAGCCCTTGAGCTGCACGTCGCGCCGCGCGCCCGCCGTGTCCACCACCTCGCCGAGCAGGATCGCCCGGCCGTCGCCGAGCTGGGGCACGAAATGGCCGAACTGGTGGCCGGCATAGGCCAGCGCGATGGGCTCGGCCCCCTCGGGCACGCGGGTGCCGGCGAAGATCTCCACCGCCTCGTCGGTGGCGAGCGCCTCGGGATCGAGGCCGAGGCTCAGCGCGAGGCCTTCGTTGAGGGCGAGAAGGGCAGGGGCGGACACCGGGGTCGGCCGCACCGGGGAATAGAAGACGGACGGCAGCCGGGCGTAGGAATTGTCGAACGGAAAATGACGGGTCATGGGGAGGCAATCTCCGCCGGAGCCGAAATCCGGCCAAAGCATCGGAACATGCGGGAAAACGTGGGGGCTTCCGCCGGCAAAGTCCAGACGGGCGCCGCCCCCGGGCCCCGGCGCGGCCCGACGCGCGACCGGGCGTGGCGCCCCTCACGGGAAATTGGCATGATCGGTGAGCGCGCTTGCGACACATCAACGCCAAACGCCACCCGTTGGATCATGCGACTAGCCCCATGAGTGCCGATCTTCTTTCCCGCTACGGCCAGCCGGTGCCGCGCTATACGAGCTACCCCACCGCGCCCCATTTCACCCCGGCCGTGGATGGCGCCGTCTATGCCGCCTGGCTCGCCGCCATCCCGCATGAGAGCCGCGTCTCGGTCTATGTCCACGTGCCGTTCTGCGCCGAGCTGTGCCTTTATTGCGGCTGCCAGACCACGGTGGCGCGCAACCGGGCGCCGGTGAAGGCCTATGCCGATCGCCTGGTGGAGGAGATCGGCCTTGTCAGGGCGCACCTGCCGGCGGGGCTCGCGCTCACCCACCTGCATTTCGGCGGCGGCACGCCCACCATGCTGGCGGACGAGGATTTCGCCGCAGTGATGGGCGCCCTGCGGGCGACCTTCGCCTTCACCGACGATGCCGAGATCGCCATCGAGATCGACCCCCGGGTGATGGATGACGCCACCGTCGCCGTGCTCGCCCGCGAGGGGTTCACCCGGGCGAGCCTCGGCGTGCAGGATTTCGATCCGGCGGTTCAGGCCGCCATCGGCCGCACCCAGAGCTTCAGGACCACGAGGAAAGTGGCCGACGCGCTGCGGGCCGCCGGCATCGGCGCGCTCAATCTCGATCTGATGTACGGCCTGCCGCACCAGGACGAGGCCTCGCTCACCCGCACGGTGGAGACGGCGCTCACCCTCGACCCGAGCCGCATCGCCGTGTTCGGCTATGCCCACGTGCCGTGGATGAAGAAGCACCAGTCCCTGATCCCCGAAGAGAGCCTGCCCGGCCCGGCCGAGCGCCTCGCCCAGGCCGAGCTGGTGGCGCGGCTCATCAAGGCGAAGGGCTACGAGGCGGTGGGCCTCGACCATTTCGCCAAGCCGGAAGATGCCATGGCCCGGCGCGCCGACGAGGGCACGCTCAAGCGCAATTTCCAGGGCTATACCACCGACGATGCGCCGGTGCTGCTCGGCCTCGGCGCCTCGGCCATCGGCGCGCTGCCTGAGGGCTATGTGCAGAATGTCCCGCTGACCCCGGAGTGGCACAAGCGCGTGGCCGCCGGCGAGCTGCCCATCGCCCGCGGCCTTGCGGTGACGGACGAGGACCGGCTGCGGCGCGACGTCATCGAGCGGCTGATGTGCGATCTGAAGGTGGACCTCGGCGCGGTGCTCGCCCGGCACGGTTTCCCGGCGGACTTCTTCGCCCCCGAGCTCGGCCGGCTGGCGCCGCTGGTCGCCGACGGACTCGCCACCTGCGAGGGAACGGTGGTGGAAGTGCCCGAGGCGGCGCGGTCCTTCACCCGCGTGGTGTGCGCGGTGTTCGACGCCTATCTCGCGGCGAGCCGGGCGGCGGAGCCGGAAAAGAAACGGCACGCCGCAGCCGTCTAGGCCGGGACGTGCCGAGGCGGACCCCGGGGCGACGGACGGCGCCCCAGGTCGCGGGCTGAAGGCTCAGCTGTTGAGCCGCTTCAGCGCCGAACGGTCGCTCACCACCACCCGGCGGGACGACGGCAGCGCGATGGCCGCCACCTCTTCGAGATGGGTCAGCGTGCGCGACACCGTCTCGATGGTCAGGCCGAGGTAATCCGCAATGTCCTGCCGCGACATGGGCAGGGTGATCTCGCTGCCGTTGGCGCAGCCCTTGGAGCCGGCGCGCCGGGCCATGTCGAGGAGGAAGGTCGCCACTCGCTCCTGCGCCGTCTTGCGGCCGAGCACGAGCAGGTGGTCCTGGGCGCGGGACAGCTCGGCGGCGGTCAACGCCCACAGGGCATGGGCGAGCTCGGCGTCGTCGGCGGCGCGGCCGAACAGGATGGTGCGCTTGATCCGGATCACCTTGCAGTCGTTCACCGCCTCGGCGGAGAAGCGGTGCGCGGCGCCGATCTCCCAGCCGAACACGTCGCCGGCGAGGCAGAAGGTCTCGATCTGCCGCCGCCCGTCACCGAGGATCTTGCAGATCCGCACCGCACCGGACACAACCACGTAGATATGGTCGCAGGGCGCGTCCTCGCTGAAGATCTCGGTGTTGCGATCGAACGCCGAGGCCGTGCCGAAGGTCGTGATCACGTCGATGGGGTTGCGGTGCTCGAAATCCTCGCTCCAGCGCACGGAATTGGCAGCCGGAGAGGTCGCGGACTGGGCGGTGCTGCGCGGGGCGACGGCTGCGGCGGTGCTGGACATCGGGTGGCCCTTCCGGTTCTCGTAGCATAATCGATAATTTACAGAAGGGCCTTGCTGGAATTCGGCTCCAATCCTTAAGGCTCTGTCCTTAGGTAGCTTTACGGATGGCGCGCCACGGGCCGCGCCGGGAAGACGGCGTGCTGCGCGGCGATGCGGAAACGAGAGATGCGGGAAGGCAGACGGTGAACAGGTTGCAGTCCCTTGCGGGGACGGTGCAGGCGGCGTCCGGCGCGGGGAGCGACCAGCCGGCCTCCCCTCCCGCCGTGAAGCTTCTCGGGGAGGCCGGCTGGGGACTGGCGGCGGCGCTTTGCGCCTTGCTGCTCAACGCCGCGCTCGGCTTTGCGCCGCTCGGCACCCAGGCCCTGCTGGTCGGCCTCGTGGCGGTGATCGCGGTGGCCGGGCGCGGGCTCGTCGCCGCCGTGGCGGCGCTGATCGGCGGGCTCGCGGGGGCGGGCATCCTCGCCATGGCCTTCTCGCGGGCGGGGGCCGCCGGCCCGGCGGGCGTGGATCCCGTGAGCCTCGGCCTGATCCTCTTGGCCGGCTTCGGCATCGCCGTCGTGGGCGAGCGGCTGCGGCGGACCCGCTCCGACGCTGCGGCCCATAGCCGCGACCTGCTGGCCCGGGAGGCCCACCTCTCCTCCATCCTCGACACCGTGCCCGACGCCATGGTCGTCATCGACGAGAAGGGCATCATGCGCTCCTTCTCGGCCACCGCGGAGCGTCTGTTCGGCTACAGCGCCGGGGAGGCGGTGGGACAGAATGTCTCGATCCTCATGCCCTCGCCCCACCGCCAGGTGCACGACGGCTACATCGGCCGGTATCTCACGACCGGAGAGCGCCGCATCATCGGCATCGGCCGCGTGGTGGTGGGCGAGCGCAAGGACGGCTCCACCTTCCCCATGGAGCTCTCGGTGGGCGAGATGCGCTCCGCCAGCGAGCGCTTCTTCACCGGCTTCATCCGCGATCTGACCGAGCGGCAGGAGACCGAGGCCCGGCTCCAGGAGCTGCAGGCCGAGCTGGTGCACATCTCGCGCCTCACCGCCATGGGCGAGATGGCCTCCACCCTGGCCCACGAGCTGAACCAGCCCTTGTCGGCCATCGCCAACTACATCAAGGGCTCGCGCCGCCTCCTCGATGGCGAGACGGTGCGCAAGGAGATGCTCCAGGGCGCCCTGGAGAAGGCCGGCGAGCAGGCGCTCAGGGCCGGGCAGATCATCCGCCGGCTGCGCGACTTCGTCTCCCGCGGGGAGAGCGAGCGGCGGGTGGAGAGCCTCTCCAAGCTGGTGGAGGAGGCGAGCGCCCTCGCCCTCGTCGGCGCCAAGGAGCATGGCGTGCAGGTGCGCTTCCGCTACGACTCCAAATGCGACTTGGTACTTGCCGATAAAGTGCAGGTGCAGCAAGTGTTGCTGAACTTGATGCGCAATGCCCTGGAGGCAATGATGGGCGCTGCAACCCGTCAGCTGCTGATCACCACCGATCCGGCCGACGACGACATGGTGATGGTTTCCGTCTCGGACACCGGCTCCGGCATCAGCGAGGAGATCCGGCAGCAGCTCTTCATGCCGTTCGTCACCACGAAGCGGCACGGCATGGGGGTCGGCCTGTCCATTTCGAAGACCATCATCGAGGCCCATGGCGGGCGCATCTGGGCGGAGGCGAAGCCCGGTGGCGGAACCATCTTCCGCTTCACGTTGCGCACCGTGGGCGAGGAGGTGACAGGCGATGAGTGACGCCGCGACCGCCGAGATGGCGGTCATCGATGTGATCGACGACGACGATGCGGTGCGCCAGTCGCTCGCCTTCCTGTTGGAAAGCGCGGGCCACACGGTGCGCGAGCACGTCTCCGCGCGCGCCTTCGTGGAGGCGTCCCCGGGCGGCGACGGCCCGGGCCTGTCCTGCATCATCACCGACGTGCGCATGCCCGGCATGACCGGGATCGAGCTCCTGTCCTACCTCAAGGGCAAGGGCTCCGAGGTGCCGGTGATCGTGATGACCGGCCATGGCGACGTGCCGCTGGCGGTGGAGGCCATGAAGCTCGGCGCCGCCGACTTCCTGGAGAAGCCGTTCGACGACGTGGCCGTGCTCGATGCGGTGAAGTCGGCCCTCGCCCGGCGGCGCAAGACCCACCAGCGCGACGCGCTGCGCGAGGAGGTGAACGAGCGCATCGCCGGCCTCTCCCAGCGCGAGCGGCAGGTGCTGGAATGCCTGGTGGCGGGCCTCGCCAACAAGATGATCGCCTACGATCTCGGCATCAGCCCGCGCACGGTGGAGGTCTACCGTGCCAACGTGATGACCAAGATGAAGGCGCAAAGCCTGTCCGAGCTGGTGCGCATGGCGCTATTGGCCGGCATCACCCCCTCCGCTGCCTGACCGAGATACCCCTCTTGATCTAACGCAAGGCCCGCTCCCGTTCCGAAATGTAGTCTTGTGCGGCAGATGAAGCCGCGTCGACGACAGGACATCCGGAATTTCAAGCATGACGTCGTTCGCTATGAGCCACACTCCCATCCCCCAGCCCTGCTCGCCGCAGCCCTGCTCGCCCGAGGCGTGGGTGGTGCATGTGGTGGACGACGACCCGGCGGTGTGCAACGCGCTGAAGTTCTCTCTGGAGATCGACGGCTTCTGCGTCCGCACCTACACCAATTCCGGCGAGTTCCTGAGCGCGCACCTGCCGCCGGGCGGCTGCGTCATCGTCGATTACAACCTTCCCGGCATCAACGGGCTTGAGCTGCTGACCGAGCTCGACCGGCGCGCCGTCCACCTGCCGGCCTTCCTCATCACCACCGATCCGGCCCAGCATGTGCGCCGCCGCGCCATCGCCCAGGGCGTCTCGATCATCGAGAAGCCGCTCTTGGGCAACCAGCTCAGCGAGGCGATCAAGGAAAGCTACGCTCGCGCGCGGGCGTTCTAGGCTCAGGCGGCCGGCGCGGCCCCGGACGGGCCAGGCCTCCCTTCCCGCCATTTCCGGATGCCCGTCCGCCGGCGCGGCGCGTGCGATGCCGGCCGATGCTGCAATGCATCATTTGCTGAATTTCCACAGGTGTGGCCGAAGCGCCAAAGCGGCGCCAAAAAGCGCTCCGGATGGGTGGATTTGCGCGAAATGCCGTGCGAAGAGGCCATGATGCATTGCGAAAGCAGGTGCTTTCGCTAAGGTCTGCCCGTCGCGGACCCGAGGCCCTCCATGACCACGCGCAATCTCGACGCCCTGTTTCATCCCTCCGCCATCGCCCTCGTGGGCGCCAGCAACCGCGCCGGCTCCATCGGCGCGCTGATCGCCCGCAACCTCTTCGAGGCGGGCTTCGAGGGACCGATCCTCACGGTCAATCCCAAGGAGCGGGCGATCCGCTCCTCGCTCAATTATGCCTCGGTGGCGGATCTGCCCATTCCAGTGGACCTCGCGGTCGTGACCGCCGCGCCCGACGCCCTGCCCCAGCTCATCTCCGACCTCGGCGCCAAGGGCTGCCGCGCCGCGGTGGTCATCGCCCCCGGCTTCGGCGCCAGCGAGCGGGTGGAGGACCGGGAGCTGCGGCAGCGCATGCTCGATGCCGCGCGGCCCCACCTGCTGCGCATCGTCGGCCCGAACTGCCTCGGCTTCATCTCCACCCGGGCGCACATCAATGCGAGCTACGCCCACGTGATGCCCGCCAAGGGCGACGTGGCCCTGGTCTCGCAATCCGGCGCCATGGCCACCACCGTGCTCGACTGGGCCAGCGCCCGCGGCTTCGGCTTCTCCCACATCCTCTCGCTGGGCGACATGGCGGACGTCGATTTCGGCGACCTGCTCGACTACCTCGCCCTCGACAACACCACCCGCGCCATCCTGCTCTACGTGGAGAGCGTGACCGACGCGCGGAAGTTCATGTCCGCCGGCCGCATCGCCGCCCGCGCCAAGCCGGTGATCGTCATCAAGGCCGGGCGCACCGCGGCGGGCGCCAAGGCCGCGCTGTCCCACACCGGCGCGCTGGCCGGCTCCGACATGGTCTATGACGCCGCCATCCGCCGCGCCGGCATGCTGCGGGTCTACGAGCTGCGCGAGCTGTTCGAGGCGGTGACCACCCTGTCCTCCGGCATCCGCCTGTCCGGCGACCGCCTCGCGGTGCTCACCAACGGCGGCGGCGCGGGCGTCATGGCCGGCGATGCCCTGAGCGAGGCGGCC
>JAFIHR010000213.1 GCA_017849325.1 Xanthobacter autotrophicus
AGCGGCCGCGTGCTGGCGCTGCGCAGCTTCGGGCCGACCCGGCGCGCCGATGTGGAGATCGTCGGCGAGAAGGGGCCCGAAGTGGTGGAGACCGCCGTGCCCCATGGCGAGACGCTGGAGGTGGGCACCGTGGTGGGCCTCATGCCGCGGCGCTACAAGGTGTTCGCCACCTGAGAAAACCCGGCGCCGCCGCGCGCCCTCACGCAGAATCCCGCAGCGCCGCAACCCTGGCCTGTGCTACCCTTATTTCCTCATCAGGGAGGGGGCGCCCATGGCTCCGAAGGTCGCCATCGCATGTCAGGGCGGCGGCAGCCACGCCGCATTCGCGGCCGGCGTGCTGCTTGAGCTTCTGTCGCAGGACAACCGCTCGCGCTTCGAGCTGGCCGGCATCAGCGGCACCTCGGGCGGCGCCATCTGCGCGGCGCTCGCCTGGTTCGGACTGGTCCACGGCGGGCCGGCGGAAGCCATCGCGCGGCTGTCGGGCTTCTGGGAGACGCTGAAGGCCGACACCCTGCCCGACATCTGGGCGAACTTCCTGGGCGTCACGCTCGCCGACCAGCCCTGGACCATGGAGCTGAGCCCCTATTTCGTGCCCGCCCCGGCCGAGCTCATCATGCGCAGCTGGCTGGAGGACGAGCTCGACCTCAGGCAATTGCCGAACCCGCTGCCGCCGCAGCCGGCCCTGCTGATCGGCGCCACCGACGTGCTGTCGGGCGAGCGCGCCGTCTTCACCGGCTCCCAGCTCTCCTATGACGTGCTCATCGCCTCCGCCGCGGTGCCGTTCCTCTACGAGGCGGTGAAGGTGAACGGCAGCTATTTCTGGGACGGGCTGTTCAGCGTCAATCCGCCGGTGCGCGAATTGATCGACCTCGACATCGACGAGCTGTGGATCGTCCAGATCAACCCGCAGCGGGTGGACGAGGTGCCGCGCTCCACGCGGGAGATCGTGGACCGGCGCAACGAATTGTCCGGCAACCTCTCGCTCGCCCAGGAGCTCCACTTCGTGGAGACCATCAACGACCTGATCGCGCGGCACGGCCCGCTCACCAACAAGGAAGGCCGGCCCTACCGCTACGTGACGGTGCGCATCGTCCCCTCCGATCTCTGGGACCCCGCCGATCCCGACAAGTTCGACTACGCCTCCAAGCTCAACCGCGCGCCCTGGTTCATCGACGAGCTGATCGCCCGTGGCCGCGCGGCGGCGCCGAAATTCTTCAGCCCGGACTCCCTCGGCCAGGTGCGCAACCTGCTGCCGACCGAGGAACGGGTCATGCGCTGAACCTGCGTGCCCCGGCTGCCAACCATTTTTCGCCATCAGGGCATGCTGAATGGAGCCTCGTCCCTCCGCGGACGCAAAGGGAGAAGGAAGTCGTGCCTCCGCTCGTCATCGTCGCCCTCGGCGCTCTGGGCATCGCCGCCCTCGCCAAGGTCATCGCCGCCGAAACCCGGCGCGTGAACGAAACCCTCGACCGGCAGAAGGCCGCCGAGCCGGCCGACACCTCCGAGCTTCACCGCCTGAAGCGCGATCCGGTGACCGGCGACTACCGCCCGTCCTCGTCCTGAGGCGCCGCCTGTCGCCTGCGCCCGTCAGCGCGGGGGCAGGCCGGGCATCCGTTCGCCCACGGGGGCGGGCGCTCCCGTCGTCGCTCCGGGTCCATCCGGCGCCAGCGGTACGGTGGCGGCGCGGCGGGCGGCCTGCGCCGCCAGACGCTCGCGGTGCAGCGTGTAAAGCCCTGCGGCAACCACCAGCACCATGCCCACCGCTGCCCAGCCGTCCGGCCCCTCGCCGAACACCAGATAGCCGGAGGTCAGCGCGCCGAAGATGAGCAGGTAGCGCAGCGGCGAGACGACCGCCACGGGGGCCGAGCGGAAGGCATAGACCAGCGCCAGCGAGCCGCCGGCGAACGCGACCGCCGCCCCGACCATGTAGGCCATGCCGGCCGGCGTGGGCGCGTGCCACTCCTCCCACGGCGCGAGCGCGGCGCTCGCCAGCGCCACCATCAGCGCGCCGGACAGGCCGACCGCGCTGCCGGGAATGGCGCTGCCGATCCCCCTCGTCACGATGTCGCGCACCGAGCCGAGGGTCGCCGCCAGCAGCGGCAGCACGGCGATGGCATGGAATGAGGCGGGATCCGGCCGCATCACCACCACCGCGCCGAGGAAACCCACCAGGATGGCGCTCCAGCGCCGCCAGCCCACCTTCTCGCCGAGCAGCGGCACCGCGAGGGCCGTGGTGATGAGCGGCGCGGCCATGAAGATGGTGGTGGTCGAGGCGATGGGCATCACCGCCAGCGCCGCCACATAAGCGAAGGTGGTCGCCGTATCCAGGGCCGAGCGCGCCAGCACCCGCGGCTGGATGGCGTAGGCCGCCATGCCGAGATCGCCGGCACGCAGCAGCAGCAGAAACAGGAGCAGCGCCGCCACCGCCGAGCGGATGCTCAACACCTCGCCGAGGGGCAGGCCGGCGAGGGCGAGCTTCACCAGCGTGTCGTTGGTGACGAACAGCCCCATGGCCAGCGCCATGGCGGCGATGCCCCTCAGGTTCGACTGCGGTCCGGCGACGGCTGCGCTCATGGGCGCACCCGCCCGGGGTTAAGCGGCGCGGGCGTTTCCTTGCCGCCAGGCCCCGCGGGGCACGGTGCCGCCGGCCGGCGGCGGCGCGCACCTGCCGCCAATCCACCCGAACATGCGCCGGCGCCCGATGGCGTCGCCCGGAAAAGGAGGGAGCCCACGTTGGCCTCGCACCCGCATCGCGCTCCATTGCGCCGATGGCGGGGATACTTAGCGGAAGGCGCGACCCGGTGCGCGCAATGTTTTGCGGCGGCCGCGAAAAAAGCCCTGCGCCCACCGCATGGCGACAGGGGCGCGATGGCGGCAGAAGCCGGCTCAGCCGCCGGTGGTGCTCATGTGGCGCGGCACGGCGGGCGCGGAGGTCGCCCGGTCGATGACGAAGTCGTGCCCCTTGGGCTTGCGCCGGATGCCGGCGTCGATGGCCTCGTGCAGCAAGGCATCGTCGCGGGAAGCGCGCAGCGGCGCGCGCAGGTCCACCGCATCCTCCTGGCCGAGGCACATGTAGAGCGTGCCGGTGCAGGTGACGCGCACCCGGTTGCAGCCCTCGCAGAAATTGTGCGTCAGCGGCGTGATGAAGCCGAGCCGCCCGCCGGTCTCCTTCACCTCGACGAAGCGCGCCGGCCCGCCCGAGCGATAGGGGATGTCGGTGAGGGTGAAGCGTTCGGCGAGGCGCTCGCGCACCACCGAAAGAGGCAGGTACTGGTCCACCCGGTCGCCGCCGACCTCGCCGAGCGGCATCACCTCAATGAGGGAGAGGTCGTGGCCCTCGCCATGGGCCCATTCCATGAGGGCGGGGATCTCGTGCTCGTTCTCGCCCTTCAGCGCCACGGCATTGAGCTTCACCTTGAGACCCGCCTCTGTGGCGGCACGGATGCCGGCCAGCACCTGGGCGAGGTCGCCGCCGCGGGTGATGGCGCGGAAGCGCTCGGCATCGCGCGTGTCGAGGGACACGTTGATGCGCCGGACGCCGCAATCGGCCAGCTCCGCCGCATGGCGGGCGAGCTGGGAACCGTTGGTGGTGAGCGTCAGCTCGTCCAGCTGCCCGGAGGCGAGATGGCGCGACAGGGCGCGGAACAGGGTCATCACGTCGCGCCGCACCAGGGGCTCGCCGCCGGTGAGGCGCAGCTTCTTCACCCCGCGCTCGATGAAGGCGGTGCACAGGCGGTCGAGCTCTTCGAGGG
>JAFIHR010000214.1 GCA_017849325.1 Xanthobacter autotrophicus
CGACCCCAACCTTGGCAAGGTTGTGCTCTACCCCTGAGCTACACCCGCATCCATGAGCCGGCGCGGTGTCCCGCGCGGCAGGTGCGTGTCTATGCCAAAAGCCGCGGAGGATTGCAACAGGCTTTCGCAAACGTCCGCGAATGGGCAACCGCAAGACCGCCAGCCTGTTGAAAACTCCGGGCGCCGCCGGCGGGCGCCCGAGGCCCCCGGGAACTCCGGCGGGGCGTCGAGGCTCCGGCCTCCCCTATAGATCCCGGGCGGCGCATCGAAGCTCCCGCCTCCCCGACAAATCCCGGGCGGACGGCGCCGGCTCCCCCATCCGCACGGGCGCGGTGGCGCGGCGCGCCTACCACATGTCGGAGCGCGCGAGCCCGCCCCGCCATTCCGCCAGCCGGCGGAGCGTCGCCGGCGACAGTTCGGGCGGCAGCTCGTCGAGAGGGAAGAATTCCGCCGCGATGATCTCCAAATTGGCCCCCGGGCGCGGGCCGGCGTTCACCAGATCGGCGCGATAGCAGACCACGTGATCGCGCCCGCCCACCTTGGGGTTGAAGTAGACACCGTGCAGGTGCAGGGGCCCTGCCACCTCCACGTTGGCCTCCTCCATCAGCTCACGACGGGCGGCGGCCTCCGTGGTCTCGCCCACGTCCACGCCGCCGCCGGGCAGGTGCCAGCCCGGCACATAGGTATGGCGCACCAGGAGCAGATGGTCGGCCGCATCGGTCGCGATCACCCGCACGCCGATGGTCAGGCCGTGCCGCATGCGGCGCAGGAAGGGAAAGAACGGCAGCATGCCGCCTTATACCCCATCCCGCCCGCCGGTGCGCGGGTCGGATCCGCCGGCCTGCGGTGGGAATCGGGCGATGGATCTCCGGCGAGGGTGCAGGGGAGCCGGCCGCGCGCCGGGTGCGCCAGCGGCGCCCGTCGATCTGGGCCAGCCGGTGCCCATAGGGTGCGGCCTGCGGCTGAGGCGCGAGATCGGCTGCCCGTGCGCCGCACGCGCCATCGCGCGAAGGCCAGATCCATGGCTCCCCATCCCGACCACGCCGGTTTTGCTTGCGCGACGGGCATGCGAGCCGGATAATGATCCCTCGGCCTGGGGTGCCGTGCATCGGGCGCGGCTGAGATCATACCCATCGAACCTGTCTGGATCATGCCAGCGTAGGGAGACGCCGATGAGCGCGAGCTTGTCGTCCTTGCCAATGTCGTCCTCTTCATCCGCCACGGGCGCGGCCCGCCCACGGGTGGCCATCGTCGGTGCCGGCGTCATCGGGCTGGCGCTCGGCTGGAAGCTGGCCGCGGCCGGCTGCGCCGTGGAGCTGTTCGATGCCGGCGCTGCGGGCATGGGCGCGAGCCATGCCGCCGCCGGAATGCTCGCCGCCTGCGCCGAGGCGGAGCCGGGAGAGGAAGGCCTCCTCGCCCTCACCCGCGAGAGCCAGATGCTCTGGCCGGGCTTCGCCGCCGAGCTGGAAGCCGCATCGGGCATATCGGTTGACCTTCGCACCGAGGGCACGCTCACCATCGCGCTGACCGCCGACGACGGGGCGCGGCTGCGCCATCTGTTCGCCTTCCAGCAGAGCCTCGGCCTGCCGGTGGAATGGCTGAACCCGGCCGAGACGCGGCGCCGCGAGCCCATGCTGACGCGCCAGATCGCCGGCGCCGTCTTCAGCCCCGAAGACCATCAGGTGGACAACCGCAAGGTGGCCACAGCTCTCAAGATCGCCGCCGCCCGGGCCGGCGCCATCCTCCACGAGCAGCTGCCGGTGCGGCGGGTGGCGAGCACCGGCGGCCGGGCCGAGGGCGTGCTGGCGGGCGAGACGCTGCACCGCGCCGACGTGGTGGTGCTCGCCGCCGGCGCCTGGAGCCGGGGCGTCGACATCACGCCCGCCGCGCCCCTGCCGGTGCGCCCGGTGAAGGGCCAGATGCTCGCCCTCGCCATGGATCCGGCCGCGCCGCTGCTCAGCCACGTGCTGTGGGCGCCGGGCAGCTATCTGGTGCCGCGCAAGGACGGGCGGCTCATCGTCGGCGCCACCACCGAGGAGAAGGGCTTCGAGACCGCGCTCACCGCCGGTGGCCAGCTCGCCCTCCTCACCAACGCCTGGCGCGCCCTGCCCGGCATCGAGGAATTGACCATTCTGGAACAATGGGCGGGCCTTCGCCCCGGCAGCCGCGACGATGCGCCCATCCTCGGGCCGAGCCCGGAGGTGGAGGGGCTCATCTACGCCACCGGCCACCACCGCAACGGCATCCTGCTTCTGCCGGTGACCACCGCGCTCATCTCAGCTCTGATCCTTCGCGGCGAGCGGGCATCCCTCGCCCTGCCGTTCGGCGCCGAGCGCTTCGCGCCGCGGCCGGCGGCGGAGTGAGGAGCAGACATGGCGCACACCCCCCTCGATCTCAGCATCAACGGCGCGCCCGAGGCCCACGCCGTCGCAACCATTGCGGAACTGCTCGCGGCCAAGGGCCTTGATGTCACGCGCCGGGGCATCGCCGTGGCGGTGAACGGCGCGGTGGTGCCGCGCCGGACCTGGGCCGACGCCCCCCTTGCCACGGGTGACCAGGTGGAGATCATCGAGGCCAAGCAGGGCGGCTGACGCGCGAGCCCCCGGGCAACGCGGCCCCGTCCCCCGCCGACACCGCAAGAGCGAACAAAGCAATAAGCCAAGACCGCCATGAGCCAGACCACCGACCCCCTCGTCATCGCCGACCGCACCTTCTCCTCGCGCCTGTTCCTGGGCACGGCGGGCTATCCCAACCAGAAGGTGTTCCTCGACGCGCTGGAAGCCTCGGGCTCCGAGATGGCCACCGCCTCGATCCGGCGCATCAGCCTCGCCGGCTATGAGGAAAGCCTGACCGACCTGCTCTCCGGCCGCGTGCACATCCTGCCCAACACCGCCGGCTGCCAGACCGCCAAGGACGCCGTGCTCACCGCCGAGCTGGCGCGCGAGGCGCTGGAGACCAACTGGGTGAAGCTGGAGGTGATCGGCGACCGCGAGCTGCTCTATCCCGACGTGGACGAGCTGCTCAAGGCCACCGAGCACCTGGTGAGCGCCGGCTTCGTTGTGCTGCCCTATTGCAACGACGATCCCGTCACCTGCCAGAAGCTGGCCGACCTCGGTGCGGCCACGGTGATGCCGCTCGGCTCCATGATCGGCTCCGGGCTGGGCATCGCCAATCCGCACATGATCGAGCTGATCTGCGCCCGCTCGCCGGTGCCGGTGGTGCTGGATGCCGGCATCGGCACCGCCTCCGACGCGGCGCTCGCCATGGAGCTCGGCTGCTCGGCGGTATTGCTGAACACTGCGGTCTCCAAGGCCCATGATCCGGTGCGCATGGCGTCGGCCTTCCGCCATGCGGTGGAGGGCGGGCGCCTCGCGCGGATCTCCGGGCGCATCCCGAAGAAGCTGCACGCCGAGGCGTCGAGCCCGGAATTCGGGCTGGTGGGATCGTGAGCCGAAGGAACGGCGGCGC
>JAFIHR010000028.1 GCA_017849325.1 Xanthobacter autotrophicus
CACCCGCTCCGATCCGTGGTGGACCGCCCTTGAGGGCGCCGACCGCCTCAAGGTCATCGCCCGCCTGCCGTTCGTCGAGCGGGCGGACCATCCCGCCGGCCTGCCGGTGTTCGTGGTGGCCCATCCGGTGGCCGACGCGGCAGTGAAGGAGGTGGGCGTCTATTCCCTGCGCGTGAGCGGCTGGGATGCCGCCGTCGCCCGGGCGGTGCCGGCCTTTGCCGAGGTGGTGGTGGCGCCCGACGCGGCCCTCGACGGCGCGGCGGTGCTGCTGTCCTTGCCGCTCGGCCACGATGTGGCCGAAGTTCTCGCCGCACTGAAGGCGGCCGGGGCGAGCGTCCGCGCGATGACCGAGGTGGGCAGCCACGCCGCCCTCCACAAGGTCGATGCCGCGGCGCGTCCCTAGGGACGGACGTGAGAAATCCGTCGCTGTTCGACAAGTCGAGAGGGCGACCCGCCGGTCGGAAGGCTTCAGGCCGACCGGATGGCGCCTTCGGTTCCGGAGTTGAGTGATGTCCGCCGTGCCGACCCGTTCTTCCGCCCCCGCCCGTCCCGAGCCGCGTCCCGGCGTGCTCGCCATCGATGCCTATGTGCCGGGCAAGAGCCATGCGCCCGGGGTGGCGAAGGTCCACAAGCTTTCCTCCAACGAGACCCCGCTCGGGCCGAGCGAGAAGGCCATGGCGGCCTTCGCCGAGGCGGGCCGGAAGCTCGAGGCCTATCCGGACGGCGCCGCCCATGTGCTGCGCGAGGCCATCGGCCGGGCCTACGGGCTCGATCCCGACCGAATCATCTGCGGCAACGGCTCCGACGAGCTGCTCAGCCTCGCCGCCCACACTTATGTGGGGCCGGGCGACGAGGTGGTCTATTCCGAGCACGGCTTCCTGGTCTATCGCATCGCCGCGCTGGCGGCCGGCGGCACGCCGGTGGTGGCCAAGGAGACCAACCTCACCGCCGACGTGGACGCCCTGCTGGCCACGGTGACGCCCCGCACGCGCCTCCTCTATCTCGCCAATCCGAACAACCCCACCGGCACCTATCTGCCGTTCGAGGAGGTGCGCCGCCTCCACGCCGGCCTGCCGCCGAACGTGCTGCTGGTGCTCGACGCGGCCTATTCGGAATACGTGCGCCGCAACGATTACGAGACCGGGCTCGAGCTGGCGCTCACCAGCGAGAACGTGCTGATGACGCGCACCTTCTCCAAGATCCACGGCCTTGCCGCCCTGCGCATCGGCTGGGCGGTGGGCCCGGCCCATGTCATCGACGCCCTGAACCGGGTGCGCGGGCCGTTCAACATCAATGCCGCGGCGCTGCTCGCCGGCGCCGCCGCCATCGCCGACGCCGCCCATGTGGAGAAGGCGGTGGCCCACAACGAGCGCTGGCTGCCCTGGATCACCGCCGAGATCGAGAAGCTGGGGCTGACGGTGACGCCGTCCGTGGGCAATTTCGTGCTCATCCATTTCGACGACACGCCCGGGCGCACCGCGAAGGAAGCCGACGCCTTCCTGCTGAAGCGCGGCCTGGTGCTGCGCGCGGTCTCCTCCTACGGCCTGCCGAACGCGCTGCGCATGACCGTGGGCTCCGAGGAGGCGAACCACCTCGTGGTCGCGGCGCTCAAGGACTTCCTTCAGGGGGACGCCCCGTGACGCGCGTCCTGGTGCAACGCCTCGCCATCATCGGCGCCGGCCTGATCGGCTCCTCGGTGGCCCGCGCCGCGCGGGAGAAGCATCTCGCCGCCAGCGTGGTGGTGGCCGACGCGGACCCCGAGGTGTGCGAGCGGGTGCGCGAATTGGGCTTCGCCGACGTGGTGAGCCAGAGCGCCGCCTTCGCCGCGGAGGGCGCGGACGTGGTGATCGTCTGCGTGCCGGTGGGCGCCTCGGGCGCGGTGGCGGAGGAGGTCGGGCCGGTGCTCAAGCACGGCGCCATCCTCTCCGACGTGGGCTCGGTGAAGGGCTCGGTGCTCGATGCCATGGCGCTGCACGTGCCGGCCCATGCCCATCTCATCCCCGCCCATCCTGTGGCCGGCACGGAATTCTCCGGCCCCGACGCGGGCTTCGCCAGCCTGTTCGAGAACCGCTGGTGCATCGTCACCCCGCCCGAGGAGGCCCACGAGGCGGCGGTGGAGAAGCTGTGCGCGCTCTGGCAGGGCATGGGCGCGAACGTGGAGGTGATGAGCGCCCAGCACCACGATCTGGTGCTCGCCATCACCAGCCATGTGCCGCATCTCATCGCCTACAACATCGTCGGCACTGCCGCCCATCTGGAGGAGACGCTCACCTCCGAGGTGATCAAATTCTCCGCCGGCGGCTTCCGCGACTTCACCCGCATCGCCTCGTCCGATCCCACCATGTGGCGCGACGTGTTCCTCTCCAACCGCGAGGCGGTGCTGGAGATGCTCGGCCGCTTCACCGAGGACCTCACCGCTTTGCAGCGGGCCATCCGCTATGGCGACGGGCAGGCGCTGTTCGAGCATTTCACCCGCACAAGGGCGATCCGCCGCTCCATCATCGAGCAGGGGCAGGAAACCGCCGCCCCCGACTTCGGACGGCTGGCCGCGGGAAAGCCCAAGCACGAGCAGAGCTGACGCGCGGCGGGCGCCCGCCGTCCCCGAGCCCGTACAGAAACGAGAACGCCGGCCGGGCGCAAAACCCGGCCGGCGTTTTCATCTCATCGCTCGGGGCAGCGCGCCCCCAGGGGCTCAGCGCACCAGGATGTTCTTGAACTGCCAGGGATCTTCCAGGTCGAGATCCTCGGGGAAGAACTTCTGGCGGCCGGTGAGCGGGGTCCAGTCGGTGTAGACGCCCACCACCGGGCCGAGATAGGGCAGCTGCACATCGAGGCAGCGGTGGAAATCCATCTCGTCCGCCTCGACGATGCCGGCGCTGGGGTTCTCCAGAGCCCACACCATGCCGGCGAGCACGGCGGAGGTCACCTGCAGGCCGGTGGCGTTCTGATAGGGGGCGAGCTCCCTGGTCTCCTCGATGGAGAGCTGCGAGCCGAACCAATAGGCGTTCTTGCCGTGGCCGTAGAGCAGCACGCCCAGCTCGTCGATGCCGTCCACGATCTCGTGCTCGTCGAGGATCTTCCAGGTCTTCTGGGCGTGGCCGCCATTGCCGAACATCTCGTGCAGCGACAGCACGGCGTCGTTGCAGGGGTGGTAGGCATAGTGGCAGGTCGGCCGGTAGACCACCTCCTCACCCTCGCGCACCGTCAGGTAGTCGGAGATCGAGATGGCCTCGTTATGGGTGACGAGGAAGCCGTATTGCGGTCCCGGCGTGGGGGTCCAGGAGTGCACCTTGGTGGCCGCGCCCGGGCTCATGAGGAAGATGGCGGCGCCGCAGCCGGCCGCATGGGTGCGGCCCTCCGGCGGCAGCTCCTTCTCGTGGGTGCCCCAGCCCAGCTCCGCCGGCTGCAGGCCCTCGGAGATGAAGCCGTC
>JAFIHR010000215.1 GCA_017849325.1 Xanthobacter autotrophicus
GGCCCGCACCGCCTCCAGAGCGGCGCGGCATTCCAGCACCTCGAAGCGGTTGGCCGGCACCAATACGGCGCGCGAGGGCTCGTCGAGCCGGTGGTTGGCGCGGCCGATGCGCTGCATGAGGCGCGAGGAGCCCTTGGGCGCGCCCACATTCACCACCAGATCCACGTCGCCCCAGTCGATGCCGAGGTCGAGGGATGAGGTGGCCACCACCGCCTTCAGGCGCCCCGCCGCCATGGCCGCCTCCACCTTGCGGCGCTGGTCAACCGCCAGTGAGCCGTGGTGCAAGGCGATGGGCAGCGTCTCGTCATTGATGCGCCACAGCTCCTGGAACAGCAGCTCGGCCTGCCGGCGCGTGTTGACAAAGATCAGGCTCAGCCGGTTGGCGCAGATGAGGGCATAGATGTCCTTCAGGGCATGGAGCGCCATGTGGCTCGCCCAGGGCATGGGCGCGCTGGTGGGGAGAATGGAGAGGTCCGGCGCGGCGCCGCCGGTGGTCACCACCAGATCGGCGAGGGTGTCCGCGGGGGGCGCATCGTCACGCTGCGCCACCAGATAGCGGCGCAGGTCGTCGGGCTCGGCCACGGTGGCGGAAAGGCCGACGCATTGCAGGCCGGGCGAGATCGCGCGCAGCCGGGCGAGCGCGAGGGCGAGCAGGTCGCCGCGCTTGGAGGTGACGAGGGCGTGCAGTTCGTCCAGCACCACCCGCTTCAGGCCGGCGAAAAGATATTCGGCATCCTTCGAGGCGAGCAGGAGCGAGAGCTGCTCGGGCGTGGTCAGCAGGATGTGGGGCGGATCCCTGCGCTGGCGCTGGCGCTTGGAGGAGGGGGTATCGCCGGTGCGGGTCTCGACGCGGATGGGCAGGCCCATCTCGGCCACCGGCGTTTCGAGGTTGCGGGCGATGTCCACCGCCAGCGCCTTCAGCGGCGAGATGTAGAGGGTGTGGAGCGGCGAGGTGCGCTCCACCGTCTGCGCCATGCCCTCCTTTGGCAGGGAGGCGGCCAAGCGGCGCTTCTGCGGCGCCGCGGCCAGCTCCACCAGGGTGGGCAGGAAGCCCGCCAGGGTCTTGCCGGCGCCGGTGGGGGCGATGAGCAGCACCGAGCGCCCGGCCGCCGCCGCCCTCAGCAGATCGAGCTGGTGGGCCCGGGGGGTCCAGCCGCGCGCGCGGAACCAGCGCTGGAAGACTTCGGGCAAGGCACCCTCGCCCGCGTCCGAGCGCGGCGCGTCGGCGCGGCGCCTCGGCTTGGCGGGAGAAGGGGGTTCCGGGCTGGGCGCTGGTTTCGGCACGGGGAGAACATAAGGGGTCCATCGGCATTGCGCGACTCCCTCGGGCCGATCGCGGGCGGCCGGTTCTCGGGTGCCGTTACGTCCTTAATCGGCCGTCAACCCTTCCCCGTGCAAGGTGCCGCAAATCCCGCCCCTGTGGAGTGATCCGTCCCATGATGTCTCGCGCCGACCGCACCGCATTGAGCGAATGGTGGTGGACGGTGGACCGGGCGCTGCTCGCCAGCCTGTTCGCCCTCATGGTCATCGGCGTCATCCTCTGCCTCGCCGCCAGCCCGGCGGTGGCGGCGCGGCTCAATATCTCCGATCCGTTCCATTTCGTGCACCGCCAGGTGCTGTTCCTGATCCCTGCCGCGGCGGTGATGATCGCCACCTCGTTCCTCTCGCCGCGCAACGTGCGGCGGCTCAGCATGGTGCTGTTCATCATCTTTCTCGCCGGGCTGTTCGCGACGCTGGTGTTCGCGCCCGAGGTGAAGGGCGCGCGGCGCTGGCTGGTGATCGCCGGCACCAACGTGCAGCCGTCCGAATTCCTGAAGCCCGCCTTCGTGGTGATTGCCGCCTGGCTGTTCTCGGAAAGCTCCAAGCGCCCGGAGATGCCGGCGACGCTGCTGGCCATGGGCCTCGTGGGCGTGGTGCTGGTGCCGCTCATCCTTCAGCCGGACTTCGGCCAGACCATCCTCATCAGCCTCGTGTGGGCGGCGCTGTTCTTCATGGCCGGCCTGCGCTGGATCTGGATGGTGGGCCTGACCGGGCTCGGCGCCGGCGGCCTCTTCATCGCCTACAATCTGGTGCCCCACGTGCAGAAGCGCATCGCCCGCTTCCTCAATCCGGATTCCGGCGACACCTACCAGATCGACGCGGCGCTCAATTCCTTCCGCAATGGCGGCTGGTTCGGCCAGGGGCCGGGCGAGGGCACGGTGAAGCGCGGGCTGCCCGACGGCCATACCGATTTCGTCTTCGCCGTGGCGGGGGAGGAGTTCGGCGTCATCCTGTGCCTCATCATCCTTGCGCTGTTCGCCTTCATTATCCTGCGGGCGCTGTCGCGGGCCTCGCAGGAAACCGACCCCTTCGCCCGTTTCGCCATCACCGGCCTTGCCATGCTGTTCGGCCTGCAGGCGGCGATCAACATGGCGGTGAACGTGCACATCGCCCCGGCCAAGGGCATGACGCTGCCCTTCATCTCGGCCGGCGGCTCCTCGCTGATCTCGCTGGCCTTCGGCATGGGGATGCTGCTCGCTTTGTCGCGCAAGAGGCCCGGCGCCGCCGCGCTCGCCGCCCTGAGCGAGGCGCCGGCGCGGCGCCGGGACGAGGGCGCGGAGCTGCGCGACCTGCCGGCTCCGGCGGGTGTTGCCGGGGCGGCGCTGGCGCCCGGCGCGTGAGGCGGTCCCGTAAGCCGGTCCCTCTTGGCGCGAAAATGCTCTAAAACCCGCTCCGCCGCTGCGGCACCCGCCACCGGCGGAGCGCACAGCCGGGCGGCGGACGGATTGCGGCCGTGGGGGACAACGTGAGCCAGCTCATTCTTCTTGCCGCCGGCGGCACCGGCGGCCATCTCTTTCCCGCCGAGGCGCTGGCCCATGCGCTGACCGCGCGCGGCTTCACCGTGGACCTCGCCACCGATGCCCGCGCCGCGCGCTATGCCGGCAGCTTTCCCGCCCACGAGCTGCATGTGCTGCCCGCCGACACGGTGCGCGGCCGTTCCCCGGCGAGCCTTGCCCGGACCGGCTACGCGCTGGCCTCCGGCTTCATGACCGGCCTCGCCCTGATGAAGCGGCTGAAGCCCGCCGTGGTGGTGGGATTCGGCGGTTATCCCACGGTGCCGCCGCTGTTCGCCGCATCGTTCCGGGGCATCCCCACCGTGATCCACGAGGCCAACGGCGTGATGGGCCGGGCCAACCGGCTGCTGGCGCGGCGGGTGAGCGCCATCGCCACCGGCTTCGACGGCCTCGGCAAGGACGATCCCGCCCTGATGAACAAGGTGGTGTGGACGGGAAATCCGCTGCGCCCCGCCGTCGTCGCCGCCGCGGGCGCGGCCTACGATCCGCCGCAGCCGGGCGGCCCGCTGCGGGTTCTGGTGTTCGGCGGCAGCCAGGGGGCGCGGGTGATGTCCGATGTGGTGCCTGCCGCCATCGAGCATCTGCCGGCGCCGGTGCGCGGCCGCCTCGCGATCGTGCAGCAGGCCCGCGAGGAGGATCTGGAGCGGGTGCGCGCCACCTATGACCGGCTCGGCGTCCGGGCGAAGGTCGAGACCTTCTTCGACGACCTGCCGCAGCGCATGGCGGCGGCGCATCTTGTGATCTCCCGGTCCGGCGCCGGCACGGTGGCCGAGCTGTCCGCCATCGGCCGGCCCGGCGTGCTCGTGCCCCTGCCCCACGCCCTCGACCAGGACCAGGCGGCCAACGCCCTTGCCCTGAGCCGGATCGGCGGCGCGCTCACCCTGCGCCAGGTGGAGTTCACGCCGGAGCGCCTCGCCGCCGAGCTCGACCGTTTCGCCGGCGAACCTCAAGCATTGACGCAGATGGCCGATAAGGCCAGAAGCCAAGGCGTGCTCGACGCTGCGGACCGCCTGGGCGATCTCGTCCAGCATCTGGCGGCGGGCGGAAAAGTCATGAATTTTCAGGGGAAGCGGGCATGAAGCTGCCGTCCGGCCTGGGGCCTATCCATTTCGTCGGCATCGGCGGCATCGGCATGAGCGGCATCGCCGAGGTGCTGCACAATCTCGGCTATGAGGTGCAGGGCTCCGACCAGTCCGACAGCGCCAATGTGAAGCGCCTGCGCGAGAAGGGCATCAAAGTCTTCATCGGCCATGACGCGGCCCACGTGGCGGACGCCCACGTGCTGGTGGTGTCCTCGGCCATCAAGCGTGACAATCCCGAGCTCGTCGCCGCGCGGGCGAAGCGCCTGCCGGTGGTGCGCCGCGCCGAGATGCTGGCCGAGCTGATGCGGCTGAAGAGCTGCGTCGCCATCGCCGGCACCCACGGCAAGACCACCACCACCTCGCTGGTGGCCACCCTGCTCGATGCCGGCGGCTTCGACCCCACCGTGATCAATGGCGGCATCATCAACGCCTACGGCACCAACGCCCGCCTCGGCGACGGCAACTGGATGGTGGTGGAGGCCGACGAGAGCGACGGCACCTTCCTGAAGCTGCCCACCGAGGTCGCCATCGTCACCAATATCGATCCCGAGCACCTCGACCACTTCAAGACCTTCGACAAGGTGCAGGAGGCTTTCGAGACCTTCGTGGAGAACCTGCCCTTCTACGGCTTCGCGGTGATGTGCATCGACCATCCGGTGGTGCAGGCCCTGGTGGGCCGCATCGAGGACCGGCGCGTCATCAC
>JAFIHR010000216.1 GCA_017849325.1 Xanthobacter autotrophicus
CGGCCGCGATCCGGCGTGGATCGCCGACGGCGTGGTATCCGACCACTGGGCGCCCATCTCGCCGGTCACCGGCAAGCTCGACGCCTTCGTGTGGGCGGTGCCGCCGGGCGTCTCCTCCACGCCCATCCTGGAGCATGAGGCGGACCGGGTGGTGGCCGCCATCGCCGCCGCGCGCGAGAGCGAGGAGCGCAAGGCGCGGGAGCTGGCCGCGGCGCCGCCGCCGCTCATCGCCGAGCCGGCCGAGGCGGACCCGTCGGCCGAAAAGCCGGCCTCCGGTTCGGCGCCGGCGCCGGCCGAGTCCCCGCCTGTTCCGCCGGCTGAGGCGGCCGCGGCCCCGGGTGCCGGGGACGCAGGGGCTGCCCTGCCCAAGCCCGCCGCGCCCGCCCCCGCGGACCCGCCTCCGGCGCGCGCCGAGGTGGTGGAGCTGCCGACCTCGGAGCGGGCGGCCTCGCTGCGCCGTCCGCCAGCGGCCCAGCCCATCACCGCATTGCCGCCCCTGCCGGATGATCCGGGCCCCGAGGGCGAGCCCGAGCCGGAGGCGCCGACCCCCGGCAAGACGCGGCCGCGCATCCTCGGCCTGTAGCGGCCCGTGGCGCGGCCTGTCCCGCGTCGCGCGCCGCCCGGCGGGAGGGGATGACGCGCACGGTCTGCTTGTGGGGAAATCGGGCCGGTGCTATGCGGCGCGGATGACCGCAAGCGCCCAGAAGACCATTCGCAACTTCTCCATCGTCGCCCATATCGACCATGGCAAGTCCACCCTTGCCGACCGCCTGATCCAGCTCACCGGAGGCCTCTCCGAGCGCGAGATGACCGATCAGGTGCTCGACAACATGGACATCGAGCGCGAGCGCGGCATCACCATCAAGGCGCAGACCGTCCGCCTCTCCTACAAGGCGCACGACGGCGAGACCTACACGCTGAACCTCATCGACACCCCCGGGCACGTGGACTTCGCCTATGAGGTGAACCGCTCGCTGGCCGCCGTGGAGGGCTCGCTCCTGGTGGTGGACGCCTCCCAGGGCGTGGAGGCGCAGACGCTGGCCAACGTCTACCAGGCCATCGACAACAATCACGACATCGTGCCGGTCCTCAACAAGATCGACCTGCCCGCCGCCGAGCCGGAGAAGGTGAAGGCGCAGATCGAGGACGTGATCGGCCTCGACGCCTCCGACGCCATCGGCATCTCGGCCAAGACCGGGCTCAACGTGGACCAGGTGCTGGAGGCCATCGTCACCCGCCTGCCGCCGCCCATGGGCGACCGCGAGGCGCCGCTGAAGGCGCTGCTGGTGGATAGCTGGTACGACGCCTATCTCGGCGTGGTGGTGCTGGTGCGGGTCATCGACGGGGTGCTGAAGAAGAACCAGCGCATCAAGATGATGGGCTCCGGCGCCGCCTATGACGTGGACCGGGTGGGCGTCTTCACCCCCAAGATGGTGGCCATGACCGAGCTGGGGCCGGGCGAGATCGGCTTCCTCACCGGCTCCATCAAGGAGGTGGCGGACACCCGCGTGGGCGACACCATCACCGAGGAGAAGCGCCCCTGCACCGAGGCTTTGCCGGGCTTCAAGCCGGCCCAGCCGGTGGTGTTCTGCGGCCTGTTCCCGGTGGATGCGGCCGACTTCGAGGACCTGCGCGCCGCCATGGGCAAGCTGCGCCTCAACGACGCCAGCTTCTCGTTCGAGATGGAGACCTCCGCCGCGCTGGGCTTCGGCTTCCGCTGCGGCTTCCTCGGCCTTCTGCATCTGGAGATCATCCAGGAGCGGCTGGAGCGCGAGTTCAACCTCGACCTCATCGCCACCGCCCCCTCGGTGATCTACGAGGTGGAGATGACCGACGGCTCGGTCATCGACCTGCACAATCCCGCCGACATGCCCGACGTGGTGAAGATCGCCGAGATCCGCGAGCCGTGGATCCGCGCCACCATCCTGACGCCTGATGAATATCTTGGCGCGGTGCTGAAGCTCTGCCAGGACCGGCGCGGCAACCAGATCGAGCTCACCTATGTGGGCGCCCGCGCTATGGTGACCTACGACCTGCCGCTGAACGAGGTGGTGTTCGACTTCTATGACCGGCTAAAGTCCATCTCCAAGGGCTATGCCTCGTTCGACTACCAGATCACCGACTATCGCGAGGGCGACCTCGTGAAGATGTCCATCCTGGTGAACGCCGAGCCGGTGGATGCCCTCTCCATGCTGGTGCACCGCACCCGCGCCGAGTTCCGCGGCCGGGCCATGTGCGAGAAGCTCAAGGAGCTGATCCCGCAGCATCTGTTCCAGATCCCGGTGCAGGCCGCCATCGGCGCCAAGATCATCGCCCGCGAGACCATCCGCGCCCTGCGCAAGGATGTGACCGCCAAATGCTACGGCGGCGACATCACGCGAAAGCGCAAGCTTCTGGACAAGCAGAAGGAAGGCAAGAAGAAGATGCGCCAGTTCGGCAAGGTGGAGATCCCGCAGGAGGCCTTCATCGCCGCGCTGAAGATGGAGGATTGAGGCGCCGCCTCCCGCGTGCCGGCGCACGCCGGGTCCTCACATGAAACGAGCCGCCTTGCGGGCGGCTCGTTCGGGGAACTCTCACCTGGGACCGCGCGGCAGCGGGCCGCGCCGCCTCACTTGCAGCGCACGTAGACCATGGTGCCGTAGCGCTTGGAGACTTCCGGGTCCACCCACTTCAGGGTCATCACCTGGCTGTCGATGCGCACCACCTGGCGGTCGCGCATGCCACCGGCCTCATCCTCGGGCGGGCCGATGTAGGTGGCGCCGCCGTTGGTCTTGGACACCACCTCGGTGAGCTTGTTGTCGTCGGCGAGATACATCATCACGCCGCCGTTGGAGCCGGCGGTGATGACGTAGGGATTGCTGCACTGGGCGCGGGCCTGCGTCTCGGTGCGCGCGGCGTCGTCGGGACGGTGATAGGCGGCGAGGCCCCAGCTTCCCACCATCTGGTCCGGCGGAATGGGGCTGGTATAGACGGGCTTGGAGGGCGGAGCCTCGGTGGGCGTGGTGCTGCAGGCCGCGAGAAGCACGGCGGCGGTTCCGATCATGGCCCCGGTCAGGGCGTGCCGGGTCTGCCGCATCGCCTGCGCCGTGGACCATGTGAACGTCTTCTGCATCTGGTTACTCCGGACCTGAGCGCCGCCCGCGCCATTGAAATCTGCTCTGCCGGACCGCCATCGTTCCTCTGGCCGGCCCCGGGACACGCCCGCCGCCGCTGGCCGGTCAGCATCGATGCGCCCCCACACCCGCCGTGGCACCGGCGGGAAGCTGACGGGGCGACTATAACCAAACCTTGTTACCGCTTCGTAGCGCCCATAAGGCGCGAACAAGCGGAAAGTGGCACCGCCGGGACGGGTTTTTGCGCAGGTGTTGCAGCATGGCAACCGCGGACAGGCGCGAAGACGGCATTTCCCAGGGGGAGGTTGCGCATTCTGGCAAATGGCGGCATCGCGCGCCAGGATCGCCGTCCTGCCGGTTTCCCGCCCATCTCAATCTTGACGGGACCGGGCACCCCCCTTATGTGCGGGGCGAGCTTGGCACTCTGGTCGCAAGAGTGCCAGTCACGGCGGGTACGACCCGTCACGGCGGGAAATCCCGCGCCATCGCTCGAAGAGGAACTGACCCATGTCCTTCCGCCCCCTGCACGACCGCGTTGTCGTGAAGCGCATTGAAGCCGAGCAGAAGACCGCCGGCGGCATCATCATCCCCGACACCGCGAAGGAAAAGCCCCAGGAGGGCGAGGTGATCGCGGTGGGTCCGGGTGCCCGCGAC
>JAFIHR010000217.1 GCA_017849325.1 Xanthobacter autotrophicus
CCCGCACGTGTGCCTCGGCATGGGGGTGGGCCTTCTGGAGCTGCAGATTCTCGCGCTCGAATTTTCCGCGGCCTACGAGCTTCGCGCGCTCGATGCCCGGGTCGGCGGCCCGAAGCCGTCGCTCGTCCTCATCCCGCCTCCTCTGAGGCTCTCACTGCGCCCGCGCGGCCTCTCCCCCCTCGACGCCGGGGCGCAGCACATCGCGGGGTCGGTCCGATGATGATGGATAATTTGGATCTCTCGTGCGGTCCGGAATCGGACGCGAAGGATGCGGCGGAACTCGCGGCATTCCTCGCCTATGCCCTGCCGGAAGTGGCGCGGCTCGACAGCGAGGCGGCGGCGTGCCTGGCGGCGGCCGTCGCCCGGCTCCGCGCGATCGCCCAGGCACCCGGGCACACAGCGATGCCGAAGCACTGAGGCAGCGGCCGCGGCGCTCAGGACCCGGCGGCCGCCGCCCGGACCATCGTCCGCTCCTCCTCCTGAAGGGTGCACAGCTCCAGCCAGGACTGGATGGCCGCCAGCGCCTCCGGCTCATCGAGAAACGGCGTGTGGCCGCGATCGGCCACCTCGGCGCGGATCATGTCGGGTCGGCGGGCAGCCATGGCATCCGCCGCCGCCCGGCTCAGCACGTCCGAATTGGCACCGCGGATAAGCGCCAGCGGAATGCCCGCCAATGCGTCGAACAGCGGCCAGGCGTCCGGTGGCGCCGTGGCCAGGGCCTTCTGGAAGGCGGTGCGCAGCTCGGGATCGTAGGGCAGCGTCACGCCGTGGCTCGTCTGGGTGTAGCGCCGGGTGGTCTCCTGCTCCCAGCGCAGGTCCGGCACATGGTCGAAGCCCGGCATGGCCGCGGGCATGCGGTCGGCGATCTCCTCCAGGGTGGCGACCGCCGGCTCGATGCCGATATAGGTGCCGATCCGCTCCAGGCCGGCGCGCTCCAGCACCGGCCCCACATCGTTGAAGCACACCCCGCCGATGCGGTCCGGCGCCATCGCCGCCATCACCATGCCGAGCAGCCCGCCGCGCGAGGAGCCGATGACCGCGGTGCGTGCCACCTTCAGGTGATCCAGAAGGGCGATCGCATCGCGCGCTTCCTGGGGGACGTTATAGGTATCCGCCCCGGTCCACTGCGATTCACCGCGGCCGCGGCTGTCGAGCCGGATCAGCCGCACGCCGACGAGATGGCGGGCGAGATAGTCGAAATCGCGCATGTTGCGCGTGAAGCCCGCCAGAGCCAGCAGCGGCAGGCCCTCGCCTTCATCGGAATAGACGAGGTTGGCGCCGTCCTCGGCCTGAAAGCTGCTCTTGGTCATGGCGCACCGACGCCGTCGGGGTCACTCACGGGCGGCCTCCTCCCTCACGCAGGCGAGCCGAAAGTCCTGCCTCGGCTCCCGGAGCCCAGCACGGATCCCCGATCCCGGCAATGCCCTCGGACAAATGCCGGCTCCTCGCGACGACGCAGCGACGCCCTCGGCCGGCAAAGGAAAAACGGCCCGCACGCGCGCGAGGCCAGCCCGAGTTTCTCGCAGGGATAGAAGTCGCTGGTATGACAGTTATTTGCGAGGACCGGCGCGGCATCCGGGCGGCAGGCCGGAGGCCGTCAGGGGCCATCGCCGTCCCGGGGCCGGACCATCCGATGCGCGGAGACCGCGGATGCGGCCGTGCCCGCCGATCACTGCCCGGGCGGCCCGCCGGCCTCCGGACACGCCCCCACGCCCTCCCCGGCGCCGCCCGCCTCGCGCACCATCTGGGCAATATGCTCGAACTGCCCCGACAGGGGATTGGTCTTGCGCCACACCATGCCGATGGTCCGCGACGGGCGAGGCCGGGCGAGGCGGGCGACGGCGACCGAGGCGAGCCGGGTCTCGATGGGAACCGCCATCTGCGGAATGAGGGTCACGCCGATGCCGGCCCCGACCATCTGCACCAGGGTGGTGAGCGAGCTGCCCTCGATCAGATCGTGCGGCAGCCGGGACGGCATCTTGCAGAAGGAGAGCGCCTGATCGCGGAAGCAATGCCCCTCCTCCAGCAGCAGGAGGCGCATGTCGCGCAGCCTCTCGGGGCTGGGCACGGGCTCTTCCGCCTCCGCGGCCGGGCGCACCAGGACGAACTCTTCCTCGAACAGGGCATATTCGCTGAGGGACGGCTCGGACACCGGCAAGGCGACGATGGCGGCGTCCAGCCGGCCTTCCACGAGGCCCTCCACTAGGCGCTGCGTCACCGCCTCGCGCGGCTGCAGACTCAATCCCGGAAAGCGCCCGCTGACGCGCTTGATCACCGCCGGCAGCAGATAGGGCGCGACGGTGGGAATGACGCCGATTCGCAGCCGGCCGGTCAGCGGGCTGTGGGAATAGCGCGCAAGGTCGTCCAGCTCGTCCACCGCGCGCAGGATGTCGCGCGCCCGCAGGGCCAGCTCCTCGCCGAGACTGGTGAGGCGGATCTGCCGCCCCCCGCGCTCCACCAGCGGCGCGCCGACGATCTCCTCCAGCTCCTTCATCTGCATGGACAGCGCCGGCTGGGAGATGGCGCACGCCTCCGCCGCCCGGCCGAAATGGCCATGCTGAGCCAGCGCCTCGAAATAACGCAGCTGCTTCATGGAGATGTCTGACATAAGAAAAACGTATCAGAGCGATTAGAAAATGCAAATTTTCATTATCGCGCGTCCATTGTAGGAATCATTTGCAGACGGAGGGCACGGCGCAGGGGCCATTCCTTCGCCCGAGGCAGCTTGCCGGACCGGCGGGCGCCTGCCGTCGCACCCCGAAGTGAGGCCATAACGGAGGGTAATGGGCATGAATGAGATGAAACCGGCCGGCAAGTGCCCCGTGATGCACGGCGCCGTGACAGAAGTCGGCGAATCGAACACGAACTGGTGGCCGAAGGCCCTCAATCTCGACATCCTCCATCAGCACGACACCAAGACCGACCCCTTCGGCCGGGACTTCAGCTACCGCGAGGCGGTGAAGAGCCTCGACTTCGAGGCGCTGAAGAAGGACATGCACGCCCTGATGACCGAGAGCCAGGACTGGTGGCCGGCCGACTGGGGCCATTACGGCGGCCTGATGATCCGCATGTCCTGGCATGCGGCGGGTTCCTACCGCATCGCCGACGGGCGCGGCGGCGCCGGCACCGGCAACCAGCGCTTCGCCCCGCTCAATTCCTGGCCGGACAACGTGAGCCTCGACAAGGCACGGCGTTTGCTTTGGCCGATCAAGAAGAAGTACGGCAACAAGGTGAGCTGGGCCGATCTCATCACCCTGGCCGGCACCATCGCCTATGAGTCCATGGGCCTGAAGACTTTCGGCTTCGGCTTCGGCCGCTCGGACATCTGGGGTCCGGAAAAGGACGTCTACTGGGGTGCGGAGAAGGAGTGGCTCGCTCCCAGCGACGGCCGCTACGAGAACCTGGACGATCCCACCACCATGGAAAACCCGCTGGCCGCAGTGCAGATGGGCCTCATCTACGTCAATCCGGAAGGCGTGAACGGCAAGCCGGATCCCATGAAGACCGCCGCCCAGGTGCGCGAGACCTTCGCCCGCATGGCGATGGACGACGAGGAGACCGCGGCGCTGACCGCCGGCGGCCACACCGTGGGCAAGACCCACGGCAACGGCGATGCCAAGGCCCTCGGCCCCGACCCGGAAGGCGCGGACGTGGACCAGCAGGGCTTCGGCTGGGCCAACCCGCACCAGAACGGCCTCGCCAGCCGCGCCGTGACCTCGGGCCTGGAAGGCGCGTGGACCACCCATCCGACCAAGTTCGACATGGGCTATTTCGACATGCTGTTCGGCCACGACTGGGAGCTGCGGAAGAGCCCGGCCGGCGCCTGGCAGTGGGAGCCGATCACCATCAAGGAGGAGGACAAGCCGCTCGACACGAGCGACCCGTCGCTGCGCCACAATCCGATGATGACCGACGCCGACATGGCGATGAAGGTGGACCCCGTCTACAACGCCATCTGCCAGAAGTTCATGGCGAACCCCGCCTACTTCCAGGACGCCTTCGCCCGCGCCTGGTTCAAGCTGACCCATCGCGACATGGGGCCGAAGGTCCGCTACATCGGCCCCGACGTGCCGGCGGAAGACCTGATCTGGCAGGATCCCGTGCCGGCCGGCAACACCGGCTACGACGTCGCCGCGGTGAAGGCGAAGATCGCGGCGAGCGGCCTCAGCGGCGCCGAGATGATCGCCACCGCCTGGGACAGCGCCCGCACCTTCCGCGGCTCGGACATGCGCGGCGGCGCCAACGGCGCGCGCATCCGCCTCGCCCCCCAGAAGGACTGGGCGGGCAACGAGCCGGAGCGCCTCGCCAAGGTGCTCGCCGTGCTGGAGCCCATCGCCAAGGCGAGCGGGGCGAGCATCGCCGACGTCATCGTGCTCGCCGGCAATGTGGGCGTCGAGCAGGCGGCCAAGGCGGCCGGCTTCGACATCGCCGTGCCGTTCGCGCCGGGCCGCGGCGACGCCACCGATGCGACCACCGACGCGGATTCCTTCGCGCCGCTGGAGCCGATCCACGACGGCTACCGCAACTGGCAGAAGAAGGACTACATCGTCACCCCGGAAGAGCTGATGCTCGACCGCACCCAGCTCATGGGCCTCACCGCCTGCGAGATGACGTGCCTCGTCGGCGGCATGCGCGTGCTCGGCACCAACCACGGCGGCACGAGGCACGGCGTGTTCACCGACAAGGTGGGGGCGCTGACGACGGACTTCTTCGTCAACCTCACCGACATGGGCAACAGCTGGAAGCCGGCGGGCAACGGCGTCTACGAGGTCCGCGACCGCAAGAGCGGCGCGGTGAAATGGACCGCGACCCGCCTCGACCTGGTGTTCGGCTCCAATTCGGTGCTGCGCGCCTATGCCGAGGTCTATGCCCAGGACGACAACAAGGAGAAGTTCGTCAAGGACTTCGTGGCCGCCTGGACGAAGGTGATGAACGCCGACCGGTTCGACCTCTCGGCGTGAGCCGGGGCCGGTGTCCCCGCGCCGGGATCGGCGGGGGATGCCGGGGGTCGCAAGGCAGGACCTGAGAGGGCGCGGCCATGGCCGCGCCCTTTCCTGTTTGGCCGCCCGTTGTGACGCGCGAGCCGGCGCCCGCCCCGCCCTCAATAGAGGGACGAGGCATCGAGTCCGCCGCCCGCCGCGCCGCGGATGGCGCGCACGTCGGCCGGCGAGATCGCTCCCGCGCGGTTGTGCCACGCGCCGCGGACGAAGGTGGCGAGCGCGGCCACCTCCTCGTCGGACAGCCGGCCGGCGAAGCCGGGCATGGCCACCGCATAGGGCCGCAGCGCGGTGGACGGGAGGGCCGCGCCCTTGAGGATGGTGGTGATCAGCCCGGCGGTTCCCGGCGCGGTCACCAGCGCATTGCCGTCGAGGGCGGGGAAGATGCCGTCGGCGCCCTTGCCGTCGACGAAATGGCACGCGCCGCAATTGTCGAGATAGAGCCGGGCGCCCAGCGGCATCGCGGGATCGGCCGAGGCGAGCAGCTTCTCCGTGGCGGTGGCGTCGGGCCCGCCGAACGTGGCGGCCCGCGCGACCACCCGCTTCGGCGCGGAGGGCGGCGTCCCCGGCGCGGGGCCGATGGCGCGCAGATAGGCCACCATGGCGGCGCGGTCCTCGGCGCTCATGTATTGCAGCGAATGGGCGATGGCGAGCTCCATCTCGCCGGTGACCCCGGCGTGGGCGTTGCGGCCGGTGGCGAGGAACAGGTCGAGGTCCTGCGCGCTCCACCCGGCGATGGCGTTGCCCACCGTGCGCAGGTCCGGCGCGGTCCAGCCGCCGACGAGGCCGCCCGACAGGAAGCTCGGATCCTTCGAGGTGTAGCCGTCCTGCGCGAAGAAGGCGTTGCGCGGGCTGTGGCAGGCGCCGCAATGGCCGGGCCCTTCCACCAGGTAGGCGCCGCGGTCGAGCTTCGGATCGTTGAAGCGCGGGGTGAAGCCGGCGGCCGGCAGGCCCACCCATTTCCATGCCCGGATGCCCCAGCGCTGGTTGAAGGGGAAGGCGAGCGCGGTCCGCGGCACCTCGTTCCGCACCGGCAGAACCTGGTGCATGAAATAGGCGTAGAGGGACTGCACGTCCGCCTCGGTGAGCGTGCGGTAATTGGCATAGGGCATGGCCGGATAGAGGTTCTCGCCCTTGCGGCCGATGCCGTCGTAGAGCACGGCGCGGAACTCATCGAGGGTCATGCCGCCGATGCCGGTCTCCGGATCGGGGGTGATATTCGTCGCATAGATCGGACCGAACGGGCTCTGGATGGGCCGTCCGCCGGCGAACGGCTTGCCGCCCTCGGCGGTGTGGCAGGCGGCGCAATCGGCGAGCCGGGCGGCATAGAGCGGCGCGTCCGCCGCCGGCTGCCATCCCGCGGCGAGCGGATTGGTCTGCGGCGGCGTGCGCTGCTCGGGCACCAGGATGAAGGCCGCGAGCGCGACGAGCCCGAGGAGGACGATCCACGCGACGGCACGAAGCAGACCCCTCATCACGTCACCTCACAGCAGCGGGCGCGGGTTCGGCAGATAGTCCTTGCGGATCGCCTCCACCGCCCAATAGGCGAGGCCGCCCACGGCCCCGGTGGGGTTGTACTGGGTGTTCTGCGGAAAGGCCGAGGCGCCCATCACGAACAGGTTGTGGAGGTCCCAGCTCTGCAGATAGCGGTTCACCACGGAGGACTTGGGATCGATGCCCATGATGGCGCCGCCCACATTGTGCGTGGTCTGGTAGGGCCGCACGTCGTAGTGCGAGCTATCGGTCTTGTAGGACGAGGACATCACGTCCGGCTTCAGCGCCTTGGCGATGGGCTCGATCTTGGCCTTCATGAACTGCGTCATGCGGATGTCGTTCGGCTTCCAGTCGAAGGTCATGCGCATCAGCGGGCGGCCGTGCCGGTCCCGGTAGGTGGGATCGAGATCGAGGCAGGTGTCGCGATAGGCCATGTTGGAGCCATGGGCGCCGATGCTCATGGCATGACCGTACCAGGTGCCCGCGGCCTCCTTCCAGGCGCGGCCCCAGGCGGGGGTTCCCGGTGGCAGGCTCAACTGCTGGATCGGCCGGCCGCCGGTGTGGCCGGCGGTGATGTAGCTGCCGCCGATGAAGCCTTCCTTGGCGAAGTCGATCTGGCTGATGGAGAAGTCGTCGATGGTGACGCCGCCCGAGCCGGTGCCGACGAAGGGGTTGAACACCTTGTCCTTGAAGAACAGGCTGGTGCCGCCCGTCATCTGGTAGGCGTAGCTGCGCCCCACCACGCCCGTGCCGGTGGCCGGATCATAGGGCGTGCCGATCTCGGACAAGAGCAGCAGATGCACGTTGTGCAGCGAATAGGCACAGAGGATCACGAGATCCGCCGGCTGGAAAATCTCCTCGCCGGCGTCGGCGTCGAAATAGGTGATGCCGGTAGCGGTCTTGCCGTCGCCCGCCTTCTCGATGCGCAGCACCTCGGCATTCACCCGGTACTCGAAATTGGGCTTGCGCTTCAGCGCATCGAGCACGCAGGTCTGCGGGCTCGCCTTGGAATAGTTGAGGCAGCCGAAGCGCTCGCAGAAGCCGCAGTAATTGCACGGCCCGAGCTGCATGCCGTACTCGTTCACATAGGCCGCGCTGGCATTGGCCGAAGGCCGCGGAAACGGGTGATAGCCCATGGATTTCGCCACCTCGGCGAACAGCACGGAATCATAGGTGTCGGGCAGCGGCGGCAGCGGAAACTCCTTGGAGCGCGAGGGCTCGAAGGGATTGCCGCCCTCGATGATCTGGCCGTTGAGATTGCCGGCCTTGCCGGAGATGCCGAGCACGTATTCGAAGCGCGTGAGGTAGGGCTCCAGCTCCTCGGCGGTGACGCCCCAGTCCTGCAGCAGCATCCCCTCGGGAATGATGCCCGCGCCGAAGCGCTCCTCCACGTAGGAGCGCAGCCGGTACTCCACCGCCTGGGGCCGCCAGGTCTGGCCGTTCCAGTGCACCCCGGCCCCGCCGACGCCGTTGCCCGGCAGGAAGGAGCCGAGCACCCGGTAGGGCAGCGCCGTCTCCGACAGGTTGCGCCGGACCGTCACCGTGGAGTCGCGCGGCCGCTGCATGAAGCCGTTGCGCACGCCGTACTTCAGCTCGTCGGCGACGTCGGGATAGCGGAAGTCGGGCACCGTCTTGCGGTCCGGTCCGCGCTCCAGGGCGAGGATCTCGAGCCCCTCCTTGGCGAGCTCGATGCCGAGGATCGAGCCGGTCCAGCCGAGCCCGATGATGACCACGTCCTTCTTCTGCGCCTGCCGTGCCATGGCTCAGGCCCTCTCGCCGGAGATCGACACCGGGCCGAGCGGGTAGCGCACGTTCTGCCGCGTCGCCCATTCGGCATAGCTCGCCCGGGCGCCGGGAAAGCCGATGTAGACCCACGCCTGCATGGCGTGGTTGCCGCCGTATTTCGGGTCGGCGAAATAGCCTTCCTTGGTATTCGCCAGAAGCAGGGTGAAGAAATCGCGCAGCTCGGGCGGAACCAGCGGCCCCGCCTCGGCGGGCGTGGCGCCGGCCGGCGGCTTGCCCGCGGCGAGCGCATTCTTCTCAAGGAGCTTGAGGGCCTGATCCTGCCGCACCGGGGCAAGGGCGGCGAACGGGCTGCCCAGCGCCTGCCGGCACCACCCGTCGAACAGCGCGATGCCCTGGCGGTAGATCTCGGCCGGCGTGAGCGGGCTCTGAAAGCCGAGCTGCGGATTGGCGGCGGGATCGAACGGGCCTTCCATGTACCAGTCGGCCGCGATGCCGTAGGCACCGGCAAGCTGGCGATCGATGAACACCGGCACGCGGGTCTCCAGCGCGCCGGGCCCGGTTCCGTCGGACGGGATGAGCCGCGCCGTCGCGGCCATCACGAAGGCCCATTCCTGGGCGGTGAAATACTCCGGCTTGTAGTCGGCGAGCGGCGGCGGCTCCGCGCTCCTGGCGAACAGCGGCACCGGAAGGGAAACGCCCATCACGAGGCCGATGGCGGTCGTCTTGAGCAGGCTGCGCCGGGTGAGCGCGGACGGGCTGAGGGACATGGGGGACCTCCTGCCGGCAACGCACCGTGACGCGCGCGGCGTGCTGCGGCACGCCGCGGCATTTTGGCACAATCGGCCAGTGGCTTCCTACTCTTTTTGCTGCGCCCCCGGTGCGCATCTACCTCACCCAGGGGGAGCGGGAGGACGCCCCTTCCCGGCCCAAGGATCGCGCGGCGCGCCGCATTTCATTGTATAGCGGCGCATCGGATCGGCCGTGAGGGGGCGTGGATGGTGATGGCATTGACGGGTGCGCTGCGGCGCATCCTCGGCATCGGGGCGGGCGTGCTCGTCGTCCTCGCCGGCGTCTATCTCGGACTTGCCATCCATTATTGGATTCCGTGGCCTGCATCGCTCCGCCAGGCGGGCAGCTTCCTGTTTCCGCTGGCGATCTGGGGCCTGTGGTTCCTGCCCGGCCGCTGGCGCGGCACGCGCCGCGGCGTGGCGCTCGCCGGCATCGCCGCGCTGTTCGCCGCCTTCCTCACCAAGCAGCCGGCACCGCAGGACTGGGTCGCCCTCCAGGAGCACAACCCCGCCGCGGTGATCGACGGCAATAGGGTGACCATCACCAACTTCCGCGATGCGATCCACCGCCCGGGCGAGCCGTCCATTCCGCGCTGGACCACCGCCACCTTCGACCTCTCCACCCTGAAGGGCGTCGACCTCATCCTCCAACCGTTTGGCAATGCGAAGGCGCTGGCCCATGTCATGCTCTCGTTCGGCTTCGCCGACGGGCGGCACGTGGTGGTGTCGATCGAGGCGCGGCAGGCCAAGGGCGGCAGCTTCGATGCCCTCGCCGGCTTCTTCCGGCGCGATCCCATCTATCCGGAGCTCGGCACCGAGCGCGACCTGCTCTGGGCCCGCTTCGCGCGCACCCCGCCCGACGAGGTGCAGATCTATCCGATCCATCGCGACGTGGCGTCGGTGCGCGCCTATTTCGAGCGCATCCTCGCCTTCATCAACCGCATCGACGCGCGGCCGATCTTCTACTCGACCCTGCGCGAGAGCTGCATGACGACGCTGATGAACCTCGCGCCGGAGAGCTTCGCCTCGGTCCCCTGGCACGACGTGCGCCGCTGGATCCCGGGCTATTCGCTGAGCCTGTTCCAGCAGCTCGGGATGGTGGACGACGGGATGCCCGCCGACGAGCTGGCGCGGATGCGGGGTCTGCGCGACGGCATCCGCTCGCCCGAGAGCTTCCCCTCCGAGGCGGCGTGGAGCGCCTACCTGCGCTCGGAGATCCAGCTCGGCCTCGGCCCCGGCGCGCAGCGCTGAGGGCGCGCCCTCAAGGGGCGGGCGGCGCCGCGGCAGCTTCGAAGAAGATGGACGCGCCCTGATCGGCTGCCCCCACGGCGGCGCGGAAGGGCGCGAAGAGCTCCCGGCCCACGCCTGCGTGGGAGGCGGACAGATCCGCGGTGGCGGGGGCGCGGGCCGCCCATTCAGCGGCATCCACCAGGACGTCGAGGCGCCCCGCCACGGCATCCACGCGCACCCTGTCCCCCTCGCGGATGCGGGCGATGGGGCCACCCTCCAGCGCCTCCGGCGTCACATGGATGGCCGCCGGCACCTTGCCCGAAGCGCCCGACAGCCGTCCGTCGGTGACGAGCGCCACCGTCTGCCCCCGATCCTGCAATACGCCGAGGGGCGGCATCAGCTTGTGCAGCTCCGGCATGCCGATGGCCTTCGGCCCCTGGAAGCGCACCACCGCCACGAAATCCCCGGTGAGCGTCCCGGCCTTGAAGGCGGCCTGCAGCTCCTCCTGGGAATGGAAGATCTTCGCCGGCGCCTCGATCACATGGCGCTCGGGGGCCACCGCCGAGGTCTTGATGACGGCACGGCCGAGCTCGCCGGCGAGCACCTTCAGCCCGCCGGTGGCCTGGAACGGCGCGGCGGCGCCCCGCAGCACGGCCGCGTCGCCGCTCTCCCGCGCCCCCTCGCGCCAGACGAGATCGCCAGCGGCATCGAGCCCCGGCTCCTGCACATAAGCATCGAGGCCGGTGCCCCAGACGGTCTTCGCATCGCCGTGCAGCAGCCCCTCGCCCAGCAGCGCGCCGATGACGAAGCCCATGCCGCCCGCCGCTTGGAAATGGTTCACGTCCGCCTGACCGTTGGGATAGATGCGGGCGAGCAGCGGCACCACCTCGGACAGATCGGAGAAATCGTCCCAGGTCAGGTGCAGCCCCGCCGCCTGCGCCATGGCCACGAGGTGCAGGGTGTGGTTGGTGGAGCCGCCGGTGGCATGGAGCCCCACCACCGCATTGACGAACGCCTTCTCGTCCAGCACCCGGCCCACCGGGGTGAAATCGTTGCCCAGCGCGGTCATGGCCAGCGCCCGGCGCACGCCCGCGCGGGTGAGCGCATCGCGCAGCGGCGTGTCGGGATTGACGAAGGAGGCGCCGGGCAGGTGCAGGCCCATGACCTCCATCATCATCTGGTTGGTGTTGGCGGTGCCGTAGAAAGTGCAGGTGCCGGGGCCATGGTAGGACTTCGCCTCGGCCTCCAGCAGCTCGGCGCGGCCGACCTTGCCCTCGGCATAGAGCTGGCGGACCCTGGATTTCTCGTCATTGGCGAGGCCCGAGGTCATGGGCCCCGAGGGCAGGAACACCGCCGGCAGGTGGCCGAATGCGAGCGCGCCGATGACGAGGCCCGGCACGATCTTGTCGCAGATGCCGAGGAACACCGCCGCATCGAAGGTCTGGTGGGAGAGCGCGACGGCGGTGGAGAGCGCGATCACGTCGCGGGAGAAGAGGGAAAGCTCCATGCCCGCCTCCCCCTGCGTGATGCCGTCGCACATGGCGGGCACGCCGCCGGCCACCTGCGCGGTCGCCCCGACCTCGCGCGCCGCCTGCCGGATCAGCTCGGGGAAGCGCTCGTAGGGCTGGTGCGCGGACAGCATGTCGTTATAGGCGGTGACGATGGCGAGGCTGGGCGTCGCCCCCGCGCGCAGCCGCTCCTTGTCGAGCGGGCCGCAGGCGGCGAAGCCGTGGGCCTGATTGGCGCAGCCCAGGCGGGCCCGCTCCGGCGCCTTGTCCGCCGCGGCGGCGATGCGGTCGAGATAGCGGGCGCGGGACGCGCGGCTGCGGACCGCGATCCGCTCGGTGACCTCGCCCACCCGGGCGTTGAGGCGATCGGAGCCTGTCATAGGCGTTCTCCTGCGGCTATCGGGGTATTCCGCGCGGCGGCGCGCGCCATTCTACCGGCAATGGCAGCATGCGCGGCGGGACGGTGCTCGGATTTGCCGTGCGCAATGACACAATATGGGGATCGCCGGCCCATTGCGCCGCGCGGATCCCGCATTCGGCACGCGCGCGGGAACGGCGCGCTGTAGGATCGGCGGCCGACAGGCAAGGGATGGGATGGAGCCATGATTCTCGTTTGCGGCGAGGCGCTCGTGGATCTCATCCTGGGCGAGGCGCGCGGTGCCGAGATGGCGGCGCGGGCGGTGGCCGGCGGCTCGCCCTTCAATGTGGCGGTCGGCCTGGCGCG
>JAFIHR010000218.1 GCA_017849325.1 Xanthobacter autotrophicus
CCGTCGCCCGACAGCATCGGCCGGTGGGCGCCGGGGCACCAGCCCTTGATCGCCGGCGCGCTCATTCTCCGGCCTCCAGCTCGGCGACGATGGAGTTGCGCCGCGACGACCAGAGCCCCGCCGCATGGAGCGCGGCGAAGCGCGCGCGCATGGCCGCCAGCGCCTCGGGGTTGGCGGCTTCGAGGAAGGCGGTGACCTCCGCGTCGCCGAGGGTCGCCTCCCAATAGAGATCGAACAGGTGGGCCGGCACGGCCCCCGCCAGATGGGCGAAGGCGGCCATGTTCTCCAGCGTGGCGGCGATCTCCGCCGCGCCGCGGAAGCCGTGCGCCCGCATGCCCTTGATCCAGCCGGGATGGGCGGCGCGGGCGCGCACCACCCGCGCGATCTCCTCGGTGAGGGCGCGGGCGCGGGGGCGGGCGGGATCGGTATTGTCGAGGTGGTAGAGCGCGGCGCTGCCGCCGGTCACCGCCTGCGCGGCGGCAAAGCCCGCCTCGTGGCCGGCATAGTCCTCGGCGAGGAGAAGGTCGGTCTCCGGCAGGTCCTGGAGGTGGACGAAGGCATCGGCCCCGGCCACCCGCGCGCGCAGGCCCGCCTCGTCGCGCCGCGCGCCGGTGCCGTCATGGGCGAAGGCGCTGGCGGTTAGCCAGGCCTCGCCCGCCGCGCGGCGCGCCGCATCGGAATAGTCCTCGAGGGTGCCGCCCATGCCGAGCCCGAAGCCGCCCGGCGCCGGGCCGTAGACGCGCGCCTCGTCGCGGCCCGCATAGGGATTCCACTCGGCTTCATCGTCGCGGGCGGCGAGGGCGCGCACCGCCTGCTGGAACAACGCCGAGAGGGTGGGAAACACGTCGCGGAACAGGCCGGAGATGCGCAGCGTCACGTCGATGCGCGGCCGCTCCAGCTCGGCCAGCGGCAGCACCTCGATGCCCGACACCCGCTCCGATCCGGCGTCCCACACCGGGCGCACGCCGAGCAGCGCCAGCGCCATGGCGAATTCCTCGCCGGCGGTGCGCATGGTGGCCGAGCCCCACAGGTCGATGACGAGGGCGCGCGGCCAGTCGCCTTCGTCCTGAAGGTGGCGGCGCACCAGCTCCTCGGCGAGGCGCACGCCCTGGGCATAAGCGGCGCGGGTCGGCACCGCGCGCGGATCGGTGGTGAAGAGGTTGCGCCCGGTGGGCAGCACGTCGGAGCGGCCGCGATAGGGCGAGCCGGCGGGTCCGGGCGCGATGCGCCGGCCGTCGAGGGCAGCGAGCAGCGCCTGCCGCTCGGCCGCCGCCGAGGGGCGCGCATCGAAGGCGCCCGGTGCCTCGGGAGCGCGGCCCCAGACGTGGAGGCCCTCGCCGAACTGGCTTTCCTTCACGTCGCAGACGAAGCGGTCGATGCGGGTGACCGCCTCGTGGGGGCTTGCGGCGGCATCAAGGGCGAGGTCGCGCTCGACGCCGAGCGCCTGCGCCTCGTCGCGGATGTCCCGGATGAGGCGGTCGCGCCGCCGCGGGTCGAGCCCGTCGGCATTGGAGAATTCATCGAGCAGGGCTTCGAGCCGCGCGAGGCGCCCCTGCGTGCCGGACGGCCGGAGCGGCGGCGGGATGTGGCCGAGGGTCACCGCGCCGATGCGCCGCTTGGCCTGCGCCGCCTCGCCCGGATCATTGACGATGAAGGGATAGATCACCGGCAGGGCGCCCGCCAGCGCCTCAGGCCAGCAGCTCCCGGACAGCGCCACCGCCTTGCCCGGCAGCCATTCCAGCGTGCCGTGGGCGCCGATGTGGATCAGCCCATCCACCGCGCCGCGCAGCCACAGATAGAAGGCCACATAGGCATGGCGCGGCACCCGGGCGAGATCGTGATACTCGCCGTCGCGCTGGGCCTTGAGCCCGCGCTCGGGCTGGAGCGCCACGACCATGTTGCCGCGCCGGACGGCGGCGAAGGCGAAGCCGTCGTTCGTGAGGCCGGGATTATCCTGCGGCGCGCCCCAGGCAGCGTGGAGATCCTCGCGCAGCTTCGCGGGAAGACCGGCGAGCGCCGCCTCGTACGCCGCCAATGGCCAGACGATGCGCCCCGTCGCGAGGCTCTCGGAGAGGGGCGCGCCGTCCTCCACTTTATGCCCCGCGCCGGCGAGGTCGGCCAGGATCGCCTCGGCCGAGGCAAGGGCATCGAGGCCCACCGCATGGGCCATGTTCCAGTCGCGCCCGGGATAGCTGGAGAGCACTAGCGCCAGCCGCCGCTGCGATGCGGGCCGCGTCGCCAGCCGGTGCCAGGCCGCCACCCGGTCGGCGATGGCGGCGATGCGGCCGGGGTGGGGGGCGTGGATCTGGCGGGTGAATTCGAGGTCCGGATCGCGCGCCGCCGGCTCCTTGAAGGAGGCCGCGCCGGCGAAGATCCGCCCGTCCACCTCGGGCAGCACCACATGCATGGCGAGGTCGGCCGGCGAGAGGCCGCGCTCGGCCTCCTCCCATGCCCTGCGGGTGGCGGTGGCGAGGGCCACCTGGAACACCGGCACGCCCGCCGCATCGAGCGGCGAGGAGCCGCCGTCGCCCCGGCCGGAGAAGGCGGTGGCGTTGACGATGGCCGACGGCTTGAGCGCCGCCGCCTGCCGCTCCAGCCAGCCGGCCGCATCGGGCGCCTTCAGCGACGGCGCGAACAGGCCGAGCACGCGGAACCCCCGTTGGCGCAGGGCGAAAAACAGCGCCTCCACCGGCTGGAGATCGGCCGCCACCAGATAGGCCCGGTAGAACACCACCAGCGCCAGCGGCGCGCCGTCCCCTTCCCCGTCCTGCTGCAGCATCGGCGGAACCGGGCAGGCCACCGCGTCCTCCGGCGTCCAGGCGCCGACCTCTGGTACGGATTTCGCGCCCGGCACCGGACGGGCGTAGAGCCCGGCGGCAAGGGCCATCTGCGCCAGCGCGGCCTGGGCCGCCACGGCTCCGCCCGCGTCGCACAGCTCCATGAGCCGGCGGAGCGTGGACTGCGGCACGGTGGAGACCGCATCGAGCCGGGCATCGGGCCGCCCGTCGGCGGGCAGCACCGCGAGGGCGATGCCTTTGGCCCGGGCGAGCGCCTCGATCTGGTTCAGGCCATAGGGCCAATAGGGCAGGCCGCCGATCAGCCGGATGAGGATGCCCTTGGCGCCGCTCAGCGTGCGCTCGATATAGGTGTCCACCGACAGCGGATGCCTGAGCGCCGCGATGTTGGCGAGGCGCAAGGAGGGCATGCCCTCCGCCGGCCCTCCGCCGCGATGCCAGCCGGCCGCGAACGCGCCGAGGTCCGAATCGGAGAAGGACAGCACCACCAGATCGGCCGGGCTCTGCCCGAGATCGGTGGGCGTCTCGGTCTCCTCCAGGCCATGGCTTTCGCGGAAGATGACGTGCATGGCTATTCGGCGGCTTCGGCCTGCGGCGCGAGCACGGCGCGGATGGCGCCGGCATCGATGTCGTCATGCTCGGCGATCACCACGAGCCGGCCGCGGCGCTCCTCTCCCGGCTGCCACGGGCGGTCGTACTGGTGGCGCACCCGCGCGCCCACCGCCTGCACCAGCAGCCGCATGGGCTTGCCCGTGACCGCCGCATAGCCCTTCACCCTCAGGATGTTCTGCCCCTCGGCCAGGGCGGCGATGCGGGTCACCAGCTCGGCCGGGTCGGCAAGCTCGGGAATGTCGATGACCACGCTGTCGAAATCGTCATGGTCGTGGTCGGAGGAGTCGTCGTGATGGCTCGGGCGGGCATCGAGGTCGTCCTCCGCCGCCGCGCCGAGGCCGAGGATCACCCGCGGATCCACCGCGCCCTCCACCACCTCGATGATGGGCAGCGGGCGCGGCGCCTCGGCATGGATCAGCGCCTTCGCCTTGGCGACGCCCTCCGGGCCGGCCAGGTCCGCCTTCGTGAGGAGCACGATGTCGGCGCAGGAGATCTGGTCCTCGAACACCTCGCTGAGCGGGGTCTCGTGGTCGATGCTCTCATCCGCCTGGCGCTGCCGGTCCACGGCGGCGACGTCCGGGGCGAAGCGACCGGCGGCCACCGCCTCGGCGTCGGCGAGGGCGATCACCCCGTCCACGGTGATCTTCGAGCGGATGTCCGGCCAGTCGAACGCCTTGACCAGCGGCTTGGGAAGGGCGAGGCCGCTGGTCTCGATCAGGATGTGGTCGGGGCGCGGATCGAGCGCCATCAGCGCCTCGATGGTGGGGATGAAATCATCCGCCACGGTGCAGCAGATGCAGCCGTTGGCGAGCTCGATGATGTTCTCCGCCGGGCAGTCGGGCAGGGCGCAGCCCTTCAGGATCTCGCCGTCCACGCCCACGTCGCCGAACTCGTTGACCACCACGGCGAGCCTTTTGCCGCCGGGATTGCGAATCAGGTGGGAGATGAGGGTCGTCTTGCCGGAGCCGAGAAAGCCCGTGATGACCGTGACGGGCAGCTTTTCGAGATTGGCCATTGCGCCTGTGCGTCCCACATCCTGATGGGCCGGGAGCGCATGGCGGGAGGGCTCGGACAGCCTCCCGACCCCGGCACACCCCGTCCGGTTTCGTCGGTCGGGCTGGCAGGTCTCCCGGCTTGCGGATGTCAGAGGCGTCCGGGCCGGCGCCCGCCCAGGGCGGTCTGCCGATCTGGCCCTCTGGTGGTCGCCCGGCCTTCCCGGCATCATGCCAGTGGCGTTGGACGACCTCTCCGGTCACGGTCGCGGGGGCGGCTGCGCTTGGGCCGGGCCCGGTTGCGGGTGGCCTGGCGCATTCCCTTTTCATCTGTTTACACAGACACCAGCTTCGGGTGAATGTGCCCGAACGCCCAACCCTGTCAAGCGCGAAGGATCGAGGCATGGAGGACATCACCGCCCGCCACAACGCCAAGATGAAGACCATCAAGGCCGCGCGGGACGAGATGATGAAGACCAAGACCGAGGAGAAGGGTCTGATCATCGTCCATACCGGGGCGGGCAAGGGCAAGTCGTCCTCGGCCTTCGGCATGGTGATGCGGGCGATCGCCCACGGCATGGGATGCGCGGTCGTCCAGTTCATCAAGGGCGACCGGGACACCGGCGAGAAGACGCTGCTGCGGGAGCGCTTCGCCGACGAATGCCGGTTCTTCGTGTCGGGCGAGGGCTTCACCTGGGAGACGCAGGACCGCGAGCGCGACGTGGCCGCCGCCCGGAACGGCTGGCGCATCGCCAGGGAGCAGATCCTCGATCCGAGCATCCGCTTCGTTCTGCTGGACGAGATCAACATCGCCCTGCGCTATGACTATCTCGACATCGCCGAGGTGGTGGATTTTCTTCTTACCCAAAAGCCGCCCATGACCCACGTCTGCCTCACCGGCCGCAATGCCAAACCGGAGCTGATCGCGGCGGCCGACCTCGTGACCGAGATGACCCTGGTGAAGCATCCGTTCCGCGACGGCGTGAAGGCGCAGATGGGGATCGAGTTCTGATGAATGCGGTGGAAAAGCTGCGCCCGGCCAGCCCCTGCATCGGCGCGTGCCTGCTGGACGCGGCGCGCGACCTGTGCCGCGGCTGCGGCCGGACCCGCGGCGAGATCGCGCTCTGGGGCAGCGCCGACGAGACGACCCGCCGCCGGATCTGGGCCGAGCTGCCGGACCGCGCCGCGGCGCTGGGGCTCGCGGCGCGCCGCCTGAGCTGGCGCGGGGCGGAGCTGCTCGACGAGGTGGAGCGCCGCTTTGCCGGGTCCTCCGGCACCTTCGTGGTCGGCGTCCATGGCGCGGTGGCCGAGGTGCTGCGCGATCCCGGTGAGGAGTATGAGGCGATCCGCGACGGCCTGACGCTGGTCCTGCGCACTCGCCGCGCCGCGCTCCGGATCGAGGCGCTTCCCCATCTGGCGGCGCTGGAGCTGAAGCGCCCCGGCGGCGCGCCGCTCATCGCGCTGGCGGTGCGCGAGGGGCACGCCGGGCTCGCCGGCCCGTCCGCCCTCGCCGCGCTCGGACCGGATCGGGACGCGCTCCTGCCGCGCGATGCCGGCGGCGCGCGCTTCGATGTGGGGCTCGGCCGGGCGGCGGCGCGCTTCACCATCCGCTGCTCCGATGCGCTGGCGCCGCGCATCGCGGCCCATTGCGGTACGCCCTGGATCGAGGGTTTCTCCCGCACCGCCGCGGCGGTCCTTTCGGAAAGCCCGGTGCGGGTGGTGGAGGCGCCCTGCGTGCGGGCCGAGGTGGATGCGGTGATCCCGCCGCCCGGCGGCCGCTCGCCGGACGGTCCCCATACCCATCTCCTGCCGGATCTGGTGGGCCTTGGCTTCGATGCCCCGCCGACCCTCCCTTTGCCGGAGGGCTACGTCCTCTCCGCCCTGTTCCATCCGGCCTGACGCGGGGCGATCCATGGGCCGTGCGGTGATGATCCAGGGCACCGGCAGCAACGTCGGCAAGTCCATGCTGGTGGCGGGCCTGTGCCGGGCGGCGCGCAGGCGGGGCCTTTCCGTCGCGCCGTTCAAGCCGCAGAACATGTCCAACAATGCGGCGGTGACCGCCGACGGCGGCGAGATCGGCCGCGCCCAGGCGTTGCAGGCGATGGCCTCAGGCCTTGCCCCGCACACCGACATGAATCCGGTGCTGCTCAAGCCGGAAAGCGATGTGGGCGCGCAGGTCATCGTCCAGGGCAGGCGGCTCACGACGGCGCGGGCAGGGGATTATTTCAAGCTCAAGCCGGAGCTGCTCGATCGCGTGCTGGAAAGCTTCCGGCGGCTTGCCTCGGCCCATGACCTGGTGCTCGTCGAGGGCGCCGGCAGCCCGGCCGAGGTCAATCTGCGCAAGGGCGACATCGCCAACATGGGCTTTGCCCGCGCGGCCGGCGTGCCGGTGATCCTGGCCGGCGACATCGACCGCGGCGGGGTGATCGCGCAGATCGTCGGGACCAAGGCAGTGATCGATGGCGAGGACGCGGCGCTGGTGGCCGGCTTCCTCGTCAACAAGTTCCGCGGCGACCCGCGCCTGTTCGACGACGGCTACGCGCTGATCGCGGAGCGCACCGGCTGGCGCGGCTTCGGGGTGTGCCCCTGGTTTCCCGAGGCCTGGAAGCTGCCCGCGGAGGACGCCCTTGATCTCGATGCGCCGAAGCGCGCTGGCGGGGTCCATGTGGTGTGCCTCGCGCTTTCGCGCATCGCCAATTTCGACGATCTCGACCCACTGGCGCAGGAGCCGGGGGTGCGCCTCACCCTGCTCGGTCCCGGCCGCGCCATTCCGGGCGACGCGGATCTCGTCATCGTTCCCGGCACCAAGTCCACGCGGGGCGATCTCGCCTTCCTGCGGGTGCAGGGCTGGGACGTGGATCTCATCGCCCACCACCGCCGGGGCGGGCGCGTGCTCGGCATCTGCGGCGGCTATCAGATGCTCGGGCGGACGGTGGCGGACCCGCAGGGGATCGAGGGCCCGGCGGGCGCCGATCCGGGGCTCGGCCTGCTCGACGTGGCAACCGTGATGACGCCGGACAAGCGCCTCACCGAGGTCGTGGCGGTGCACGCCGCCTCCGGCGCGGCCTTCCGCGGCTACGAGATCCATATCGGCCGCACCGAGGGCGCCGATTGCGCGCGCCCCTTCGCTTTCGTCGCCGGGGCGCCGGAGGGCGCGGTCGGCGCCGATGGGCGCGTGGCCGGCAGCTATCTGCACGGCATGTTCCGCGACGACGGGTTCCGCGCCGCCCTGCTCGGCAGCCTCGGCGCGGTATCGGCCGTGGTTTACGACGCGGGGGTCGAGGCGACCCTTGATGGCCTCGCGGAGCATCTGGAGGCCCACCTGGACGTGGCCGGCCTCCTCGCGACGGCGCGCTAGGACCGTTCGGCCCCGAGGGCGGCCTCGATTTGCCGCCAGCCGGCCGCATCGCCCGGAAGCCCCAGGCGCATCCAGCCCTTCGACCAGGGGAAGATGCGCGACCAGACATGGCCGCGCGCCAGCCGGTCCTGCGCCGCCGCCGCATCGCCGGTCTCATAGGTCCGGAACAGGCGCGTGCCGCCGACAAGGCGCCAGCCGGCCGCGTCGGCCAGCGCGTCGAGGCGCCGGGCATCCGCCACCAGGCGCCGGGTGGTGGCCTCCTGCCACGCCCGATCGGCCAGCGCCGCCCGGCCCGAGGCGATGGCGGGACCGCTCACCGCCCAGGGCCCGGCCAGCGCGCGAAACCGCTCCGCCAGCGCCGCGCCGGTGACCGCAAAGCCGAGCCGCACCCCCGCGAGCCCATAGAATTTGCCGAAGGAGCGCAGCACCACGAGGTTCGCGCTGTCGTGCCCCAGCCGCGGCAGCAAAGAGACGTCGGGCTCGGGGTCGGCGAAGCTCTCGTCCACCACCAGCAGCGCCACGTCGGCGGCCAGCGCCGCGAGGTCGTCGGGGCGGTGCCGGCGCCCGTCGGGATTGTTGGGGTTCACGACCACGGCGAGATCCGCACCCGCGAGCGCTCCCGGTGCGTCCACCGTCTCCACTTGCCAGCCCATGGCGGAGAGGGCGGCGGCATGTTCGTTATAGGTGGGGCCGAGCACCCGCGCCCGCCCCGGCGCCAGCAGGCGCGGCACCAGCTGGATCGCCGCCTGCGCGCCGGCCAGCGCGACGACGGGCGCCGACGTGGCGTAGGCGGCCTGCGCGGCCCGCTCCAGCGCGACGAGGTCGTCGCCGGTGGGCAGGGCCGTCCAGGCGTGCGGCGGCAGCTCGGGCGGCGGAAAGGGCACCGCATTGATGCCGGTGGACAGGTCGAGCCAGTCGCCCGCGCCGTAGCGCGCCTTCGCCCTGTCGAGATCGCCGCCGTGATCGCGCATGCCGCTCCTCAGGAAATGGCGAAAGGGAGGGCCGCGAGGGCGGCCAGCAGAAGGCCGGAAAGAATCATCGCCCGCACGTAAAGCGCAAGGCCTCTTGTGAGGGCATCGGCGTCGGGATCGGCGGCGCCGGCGTTGATCCAGGGCTCGTCGGCGACGCGATCGGCATAGATGCGCGGCCCGGAGAGGCGCACGCCGAGCGCGCCGGCCATGGCCGCCTCGGGCCAGCCGGCGTTGGGCGAGCGGTGGCGGCGCGCATCGCGACGCACCGCCTGGAGCGCGCGCGTCGGAGCCGGCGCGACAGCCGCGAAGAGGAGGGCCGTCAGCCGGGCGGGGAGGAGGTTCGCAAGGTCATCGAGCCGCGCCGCGACCTTGCCGAACTCCTCGAAACGGGGGGTGCGATGGCCGATCATGGAATCCATCGTGTTGATGGCCTTGTAGGCGGCGATTCCCGGCAGCCCCGCGAGCGCGCCCCAGAACAGCGGCGCGACGACGCCGTCCGAGGCGTTCTCGGCGAGGCTTTCGAGGCCGGCGCGGACGATCCCGGCGCCGTCGAGGCGGATCGGATCGCGCCCCACGATCATGGCCACCGCCGTGCGCGCCGCCGCAATGTCGCCCCGCGCGAGGGGAGCCGCCACCGCCGCCACATGGGCATGAAGCGAGCGCGCGGCGACGAGCGGCCAGGCGATGATGCCGCCGAGGACCATGCCGCTCCAGCCCTCGGGCAGCAGCGCCTCGATGGCCAGCGCCGGCACGATCGCCGCCGCCAGCACCAGGGCGACGGTCAGGCCGCCGAGGGCGCGCCGCGCGAGGCCGGAGGACGAGCAGCGATTGAGGGCTTGCTCAAGCGCCGAAATCAGCCGCCCGAGCCAGGTCACGGGGTGGCCGATGCGGGCATAGAGGCGGTCCGGCCAGCCGATCAGGGCATCGAGGCCGAGGGCGACCAGCATCAGCGCGGCACCGGCCACGGGTCAGAACGCCCGCCGGCTGGCGGCACCCGAGGCGAGGCGGCGCCGCGGCCCGGAGCCGTGGCCGGCCCATCGCCGCAGCGCCGCGCGGCAGGCCGCCGGGGCGCGGCGCATCGGGGAGCGTGGGGCCATGGAGGGATCGCCTGGTTCGGTTCTTCACTTGCCGTCGGAATTCTGCTTTGACATGGCCGCATGGCAAAGTCGATCCTCATCACCGGGGGCGCCCGGTCGGGCAAGAGCACCCTTGCCGAAAGGCTGACGCTGGAGATGGGGCGGCCGGCGCTCTATCTCGCCACCGCCGAGGCGCGGGACGAGGAAATGGCGCAGCGCATCGCCCGTCATCAGGCGCGGCGCGGCGCGGAATGGCGGACCGTGACGGTGCCGCTGGCCCTCGCCGAGGCGCTGCGGGAGACCGACGGCGGCCCGCCGCGCCTCGTGGACTGCCTTACCCTCTGGCTCACCAACCTGATGCTGGGCGATCGCGACTGGGAGGCGGCGGCGCACGCGCTGGCCGCGACGGTCGCCGAGCTGCGCGCGCCGGTGGTGTTCGTCACCAATGAGGTGGGGGCCGGCATCGTGCCGGAGAATGCTTTGGCGCGGGCCTTCCGCGACGCGGCGGGCCTCATCAACCAGCGCATCGCCGCGGCCTGCGACGAAGTCTGGCTCAGCGTCTGCGGTTGCCCGTTGCGGATCAAGCCGCAGGGATGACGGCTGGCGCGCCCGGGGTCGGGGCCGGCCGGGCGGGGGCGACGCCCTCCGGAGAGAGGTGCCCGTCCCCGCCTCGCGTTCAGCCTGCCGCGTTCAGTCGAACGTGACGACCACGTAGCCGCCGCCGGACGCCTGGTAATAGGCGCCGCCGCACTGGTACACGGCATAGCCGTACATGGTCGCCCGCACGCAGGAGCGCGGCAGGGCCGCCACATAGGCGCCGCGGCGGATGGTGCGCCGGGTGGTCCGGCGGGCGACACCCGCCACGCTGCCCGGGGTCGCCGGGCGGCCGATCACCGCCAGTGCCTCGGCGGGGCCGAGCTTGCCCTCCACCGCGGCTTCCGGGTCGATCCCGGTGAGGAACACGGCGGCGAGCCCGGCGGTGAGCAGAAGCATCCCGTTGCGAGTCATGGTGCGATTCATCGTGCGCGTCATGGCCGTCACTCCCCGGTCCCGGTGATTTCACCCGTGTCGCTGATGACGATCTCGGAAATCAGCTTCGCGCCGGCCGGCGGGGTGAAGGTGAAGGCCGCCGGATCGTCCTTCGGCGCGACATTCCAGTCGCTGAGGCGGAGCGAATATTCCGGCGCGCCCGTGGTCCATTTGCTGGTGATCACATAGCGCAGCGGAAGCGGCTGGTCGCCGTCCTTGACCCAGATCTGCCAGTCCGCCTTCGCCCCGCGGAAGGCGAGGTGATGGGCCGGCTGGCCGCCGATGGTGGTCATGCCCACGTGGCTGCCGCTGATGACGTCGGTCGCATCGAGGTCGAAGGGCTTGGACACGATCAGGTCCGCGCCGGGGGCGGGGAAGCCGATCTGGTCGCGCACCACGTCGACGGCCTGGTCGATGCTCGTCGCCGGCACCTGCACATAGGCATTCAGCCCGGTGCCCAGAAGGGTGAGCTGCTTGCCGTCGAGCACGAGGTTGACGTCGGCGAACGTGCCCTTCCGCGTGACATGGAGCTGGCCGGGGCGCTGCACCGCGATATCGCCGGAGCTCAGGAACTTGAGCTTCTCGCCGGCCGGGGAGAGCACGTCGAAGTCCGAATCGTACTTCACCGTGAAGCTCTTCAGGCCGCCGAGATAGGCCTGCATCTGGGCGAGAACCTTCGCCGCATCGGGATCGATGGCGTCCTCGGCCCGTACCGGCAGCGACGCGGCGAGCAGCAGCGCCACCAGTCCAGACGCGCGGAGAACGGGCATGTTTTTCAATGTCCTGGTGATCATGGTGAAATCCTCAGCCAGTGGGTCCGAATCGGCGTGCCGGTCCGGACTGGTCCGATGATACCTTGCGCTGCGGCCGGGACAGTGACCGTCGCGCGTTCGCACACGCCATGCGCCGAACAGCGCTCCCGGGTCCGGCCGCGGGGACGGCTCCCCGCGGCGCGGGGCGACGGTGGCTGGTCACCACGCCCCCGATCCCGATGTGCGCGCCTGCCGGATCGGCGAACGGCGCGCAGCACCCTGCCGGCGCAGCGGAGCATAGGCCGGCCGTGTGAAGTTTGCATTGCCCGGACATGCGAAAATCCGCGGCGGCGGGCCCGGCCTCCCCGCGCTCAGAAGCTGGCCGTGGGCCCGGCGATCAGCCGGTAGGCGGGCAGGGTGAGGAATTCCTCGAAGCTGTCGGCAAGCGACATGGTGGAGAACAGCGCGATGGCCTCGGGGAAGCGGCCGGCGTCGTATACATCGGGGCCGAGCGCCGCGCGCACGCTGGCCATCTCGTCGTCGAGCACGGCGCGCACCAGGTCGGCGGTGACGGTGCGGCCGTCATCGAGCAGCGCGCCGTGGTGCAGCCATTGCCACACCTGGGCGCGGCTGATCTCGGCGGTGGCGGCATCCTCCATGAGGTTGTAGAGCGGCACCGCGCCGCGCCCGCGCAGCCACGCCTCGAGATATTGCACCCCGACCCGGATGTTCTCCCGCAGGCCCGCCTCGGTGCGCACGCCGTCGTGCAGCTCCAGCAGGCTCTCGCGGGTGATGTTGTCGGTGCGGCGCCTGCCGAGCTGGTTCGGCTCGGGCATCAGCCGGTCGAACACCTCCATGGCCACCGGCACGAGATCGGGATGGGCGACCCAGGTGCCGTCGTGGCCGTCGCCGGCCTCGCGCTCCTTGTCGGCGCGCACCTTGGCGAAGGCGGTCTCGTTGGCGGCGGCATCGCCCTTCACCGGGATCTGCGCCGCCATGCCGCCCATGGCGAAGGCGCCGCGCTTGTGGCAGGTCTCGATCAGCAGCAGCGAATAGGCGCGCAGGAACGCCTTGCCCATCACCATGGCCGAGCGGTCAGGGGTGAGGAAGGCCGGCTGCTTCCCGAGCCGTTTGATGAACGAGAAGATGTAGTCCCAGCGCCCGCAGTTGAGGCCGACGATGTGGGTGCGCAGCTCGTGGAGGATCTCCTCCATCTCGAAGGCGGCGGGCAGGGTCTCGATGAGCACGGTGGCCTTCAGCGTGCCGTTCGGCAGCGCCAGCGCGGCTTCTGCCTGGGTGAAGACATCATCCCACAGGCGCGCCTCGTAGTGGCTTTCGAGCTTGGGCAGGTAGAAGGCCGGCGTTGCCCCCGCCGCGGTGATGGCGCGGGCGTTATGGAAGACATAGAGGCCGAAATCCATGAGCGCGCCGGACAGCGGGGCGCCGTCGATCAGGATGTGGGCCTCGGGCAGGTGCCAGCCGCGCGGGCGGATCATCAGCACGGCGGGCGCCGGGCCGAGGGCATAGCTCTTGCCGGTCGCCGGATCGGTGAAGTCGAGGGCGCCGGCCCAGCGGTCCTTCAGGTTGATCTGGCCGTCGATCGCATTGTCCCAGGTGGGGGAGGTGGCGTCCTCGAAATCGGCCATGAACACCCTGGCGCCGGAGTTCAGCGCATTGATGATCATCTTGCGGTCCACCGGGCCGGTGATCTCGACGCGCCGGTCCATGAGGTCGGCGGGGATCGGCGCCACGCTCCAGGCGCCGTCGCGGATGGCCTTGGTCTCGGGCAGGAAATCGGGCAGGGCGCCGGCGTCGAACGCTTTCTGCCGCTCCGCCCGCCGGGCGAGCAGCTCGCGGCGGCGGGTGTCGAACCGGCGATGCAGGTCGGCGAGGAAGGCGAGGGCCTCGCGGGTGAGGATCTCGTCGAAGCGCGGCTCCATCGGGCCGGTGACGGTCACGCCGGTGCCGCCGTGCGGCGGTGGTGCGGCGGTGCTGTCGGCGGGGCTCATGGCATCCTCCCTGGAGCGGTTGGGCGACGTTCGTGGGCGCGACCGCGGCTCCGGGCGGGGCGGCGGATCGCGGCGTCGTTCGGGCGGATCGTAGCGGAGAGCCCGGCGCGGGTCTGCATCCCGTCGCGCATGGTGGGGGTGAAGCTGCCGGCGGCGCCGAGGGGCTCGGGCTTGCTGCCCTCAGCCTTGTGCGTCGGCGTCGGCGAGGATGGTGTCGGCGGCCTTCTCCGCCAGCATGTAGAGGGCGCCGACGGGAAAATAGCCGGGGATGCGCGGAAACACCGACGCATCGACGATCCTCAGCCCGGCAAGCCCATGCACCCGGAACCGGCTGTCCACCACGCCGCCCTCGGCGCGGGGCTTCATGGCGCAGGTGCCGCAGGCATGGTGGCCCCAGGCGTTGTCCATCACATAGGCGCGCAGCGCCGCCTCGGAGCTGCGGTGCCGGCCGGGCTCCTCCTCCTCGGCGATGCGCCCGCTCATGGCGTCGGAGATGCGGCGGGTGAAGCGGATTCCCGCCACCACCGCATGAAGGTCGTCCTCCCAGCCGGGGCTGCCCTCGTCGAAATAGCGGAAGCGGATGTCGGGCGGGCCGGCCGGGTTGTCCGGGCGCAGGCGGACGGTGCCGCCGGTATTGGCGGTATAGGCCTTGAGCACCACCCAGGTCAGGTAATCGGGCCGCAGGATGCGCTGGGCGTAGCCGGGATAATAGCCGCGGAAATCCGCCAGCAGCGCGAAGCAGATGAGGTCCGGCTCGCTGAGCTCGGCCCGCGAGCGGAAGCGGGCGGCGAAGACGAGGCCGTTGCTCTTGTAATTGCCGAGCCGCAGCCAGCGCCACAGCCGATAGGTCCAGTCGGCGCGGCTGTAGGTCACGCCGCGCAGCGCCTTCCACGGCCGCTTCATGCGATTGACCACGCCGACCTCGTAGCGGTCCTGCAGGTTGGTCCCGACCCCCGGAAGGGCGTGGGTCACCGGCACGCCCGCCGCGCCGAGGTGCGCGGGATCGCCGATCCCCGAAAGCATGAGGATGTGGGGCGTGGCGAAGGCGCCGGCGGACAGGACGATGTCGTGGCGCGCGGCGGCGCTCCTTTCCTCGCCGTCGTGGCGATAGCGGACGGCGACGGCGCGCCCGTCGCGGATCTCGAGGCCGGTGACCTCGGCGTTGAGGCGCAGCGTCAGGCGCTGGGGGTTGGCGCGCTCGGCGTCCCGCACCCGCTCGCGCGCGCCGCTGCGGGCATGGCCACGGGTCGCCATGGGCAGGATCTTGATGCCCGACGCGCCGGCGTTCCAGAGCGGCCGCTCGTTGGGGTCGAACAGCGTGCCTTCCCAGTCGTTGGCGCGTCCGGGGTGATGGTCGGCGGCGGCGAGCAGCGAGGCGAACACCTCGTGGCGCAGGCCGCGGTCGACCAGGCTGCGCAGCGGCATGGCCGTCTCGGTGGTCATCCAGCCGCGCCAGCCGTGGCCGAGGGGGTTCCACCCGGTCAGCCGGGCCGCCCACCGCCAGGGAAACCAGCGGGTGCGGCAGCGCTCGACCTTCTCCCAATAGCCCTGCATGACGGAGGCGCGCCAGCTGTCGTCGCCGGTGGTCTCGGCGATGTGGTTCCAGTCCGCGTCGTTGGGCTTCACCACGATCATGGCGTTGTGGGCGGTGCACCCCCCGAGCCCGCGCACCCGCGGATAGAGGATGCCCTCGCGGGCCGCGTCGTAGCGCCAGTCCCGCCGCTCGCGCGCGGGGGCGTCGTAATGGTGGACGAAGAAGTCCTGCGACATGCCGCGGTGCTCGGAGGCGAAGGCGTGGAAGGCGGGCACGCGGTAGTCGTCGCCGAGGGGACGGCCGTCGCCGGGATCGCTCTTGGGGTCGAGCGGGTCGCCGCCGGCCTCCAGCAGCAGGACATGCAGCCCGCCGTCCGCCAGCCGGGCGGCCAGCGGGCCGCCGGCCGCCCCGGCGCCGATCACGATGACGTCGAAGGTCTCGCCGGCCATCACAGGCGCTTCAGATAGGCGATGAGCGCCTCGCGCTCGTCCGGGGTGAGGGCGGCGCCGAAATCGTGGCCACGGTTCACCACATAGTCGGGGCATTTGCTGAGCCCGACCAGGGTGTCGATGAGGCCGTTCTCGCGCACCACCTCCTCGGCGCGGCGCTGGACGGTGGGATCGGCCAGCTGCTCCGGCTTGCAGGCGCCGCCCAGCGCCTTCAGCGTCTTGAGCAGGGTCGGCCCGGCCTTGGCCAGCTTCCACATGTGCGCCGCCATGTCGGGCTGGTCGTTGTCGGGAAGGAGCTGGGTGTTGACCAGCACGTTCACCGGAAAGTCCTTGGGGAACGGACCGATGGCGATGCCGCCGTCGTCCGAGACCAGCCAGGGCGCCAGGCTGCGCAGCAGCGGGGTGAACGGCTTGACCTTGTCCGGCACGAAGCCCGGCGGGACGATGAGACAGGACGGCGCGGAGGTGCGGTAGATGTAGCCCGGCACCGGCTCGGTGGTCAGCGTGTCGGTGCGGCGGCTCGCCGGATCGAGCAGCTCGCGGATGGAATGGTCGAAGGCGGCGAGGCGGTTCGCGACACACGGCAGGGCCGGGTCGTAGGGGTCGGCCGACGGGCAGGAGCGCCCGCCCCATTTGTCGGTCAGGGCGGCCGCGGGCTGGGCATCGGGGGCGGCGGAATAGCCGGTCCCGTAGCCGGCCGCGGTGGCGGCGCCGGCCGGCTTGGACTTGTAGGAGCGGTCATAATAGTCGGCCGGATTGTAGCCGAGGGAATTGTTCTGGAAGTAGGGCGCGGTGGACCACAGGCTGACCAGCGACGCCGGCCGCACATAGCCGCGCCCGTTGCCCAGGGGGGCGAACGAGGTGGCGCCGCCCGACACCGGATCATAGACCGTGACGGGCTTCGGCGCCGGCAGGGACTTGTAGTCCGAGGAGGTGAAATTGTCCCAGATGTCGCCGGCCAGCCCGTTGGTGGCGACGGCGCTGCAGGCATTGGTGCCGATCAGGTCGAGGGGCACGCGGCGGTCTGTGGAGAGGAAATTGCCGTCGAGGAAGTCGGGCGCGGCGACCAGCGCGCGCATCGCCTTCCTGTAGGTGTCGGACTGGGTCCAGGCCCAGTAGCGGTCCCAGCAGGCGCGGTAGCCCGGCCCGGAGCCGCCGCCGGCGCAGAGGCCCGCATCCACCCCCGCCGAGGGATCCGGCGTCGGCTGCTTGCTGGAGTGGCAGGCGGCGCAATGGTCGGCGAAGACCTCCTTGCCCTTGCTGACCTGGCCGTCGCTCTGCTGGTCGAGGATCGCTTTCCCCTCGGGGGTGTCGGCGAGGTGGTCGGCCCGGGCCGTGACCAGGAAGAACACCGCCATGTCCGGCGTCTGGGCCTCGGTGGCGCGCCAGAAGACCGAGTTGCGGCGGGCATCTGCGATGGGGATGGGCGAGATCTTCCGCCCGCCGATGAAGGCGCGGAAATGCAGCAGCCATTCCTCGCTGAACAGGCCGATGTTCAGATAGACCCGGTTGAGCGCGCCGAGGGTTCCGACGCTGTCGGCGCCGTCCTTCAGCACGCGCATGGAGGCGGCCTTGCCGGTGGCCGGGTCGAACAGGGAGCCGAGCGCGGCGGGGGCCGGGAAGTCCTGGAACTGGCGGTTGTCGAGCTCGCCCCCCTTGAGCTGCTCGATGCCCTGGGAGGGCGCCAGCTTGAGCCGCGCGATGGTCTCGTAGACCGCGTTCATGGTGCGCGGGTTGTTGATGTAGTCGGTGGAGACCAGCGAGGTGTCGAGCGCCCCCGGCGGATTGGTGTGGAACAGCTGGAACAGGAAGTTGCCCTCGTTCGGCGCGGGGCTCCCCGCATCGGCGCGGGGCCGGGTGTTCCAGAAGAAGATGCGGTCCACCCAGAAATACTGCGCGCCGGGATTGGAGGCGAGGTTGGCGAACTCCGGATTTTCCACGTCCTTGGGCGGGTGCACCGGGCTCGGGCCCACATGGCAGAAGGCGCACGACATGCCGACGCGGTAGGGCCGCACCAGGTTGGCGTCGTTGAAATAAGAGGGATCCTCGTAGAAGCGCTTGGGGTCCCAGTGCTCCTGCGCCTTGGCGTCGAAATCGGGGTTCGGAAACAGGCGCAGGCCCATCACGCCGGTGGGTTCGCCATAATAGGACCCCACCGGGAAGACCCCCTTCTCGGTGGAGCGCGGAAACTCGCGGGCGGCCCGGGTGGGCTTGCCGCGGGCGTCCTCCATCGGCTTGCCCCGCGCGCCGATGCGGATGCCGGGATAGCCGGCCGCGATGTCCGCGTTGGCCAGGGGATCGGGCCCGCAGGATGGGTCGCGCTGGTCGATCCACAGGCCGAAGTGGGCCGGGTCCGGAGCGGTGGCGGCGGTGTAGCAGGGCTCGTTCGACAGGCCGAGGTAGCGGAAGCGGTTGTTGCGCCCGTAGGCCTGGCTCTCGTGGGAGGACATGATCTTCAGGAGGTCGAACGAGCCGATGGCGTTGCGCGCCGCCCAGTCCCAGAAGCGGTCGTTGCCGCCGGTCCACGCCATCCACATGTTCTGGCCGCGGATGGCCGCCACGCGCACCGTCTCGGGATCGAGGCCGGTCATGCCGGCGACCTCGAGGATCTCCTTCGGATAGGCCTGGCCCGGCGCGGGCGGGGCGAGCAGCCCCTTGTCCATGGCCACGAAATAGGGGTCGGCGGCGCCCTTGAGGCTCTGCACGGTGCGCGCGGCGAGCAGCGCCTCGTCCGGCTTCATGCCGAAGGCGGCGGCATCCGGCTCGACCAGCGCGCGGACGGTGAGGAAGCCGACGAGGCCGATGAGCAGGACGAGGGCGACGATCCCCGAGGCGAGCCAGATCAGGATGCGCTTGAGCCGGGATCCCCACATGGCGGCCTCCTCAGAGTGTCTTCAGATAGGCGAGCAGGGCCGCCTTCGACGGGGCGTCGAGCTCGGTGCCCCAGAGGTGTCCGCCGTTGGCGTTGCCGGGCTCCTTCGTGTCGTACCGCCACAGATGGCGCTGGGGATCGACGCCCTGGGTGCTGACGAAGCCGCCGTTGGCCGGATCGACCAGATCCGAGCCGCGCCAGAAGACCGCCGGCCGCTCCTCGGGCGCCATGAGCAGGGCGGCGAGCGTCGGCACGCTGCCGTTGTGCAGATAGGGCCCGCGCAGCCACAGCCCGGTCAGCGGCACGGCCACATAGCCCTCGGTCTTCTCGAAGAAGCGGAAGCCCCAGGTGTGGCCGGGCTCGTAGGCGCTGTAGCGGGCCCGCGCCGCATTGGTCCACATGTCGAGGCGGTGGCGGTCGGTGCCGAGCTCGGCCACCGGGATGGGGGTGCGGTAGCGCGCCCCGTCGCGGTCATGGCACACCGCGCATTCGGCGACATAGATGGTCCGGCCGGTCTCCACCGCCGCGGCATCCACATGCAGGGGATCGCCCGCCGGCCGGCCGGAGGAGAAGGGCGACGCCGGCGGCTGCATGCGCTCGATGAAGCGCTCCATGCCGGCGAGGGCGGCCTCGGCGCCGGGGAAGGCGTTGTAGTCCATGCCGTCGCCGATGGCGCCGGACACCACGGTCTCGTGCAGGTCGGTCTGCAGCCCGTCCCAGTGCAGGGCGAAGCGGCGCAGCGGGGTGGGCGCCACCGAGAGCATGTCCCACAGCGGCATCATGTCGGAATTGCCGATGGTGCCGTCGTCGGCGAGGCGGAGATTCTGGAACTTCACGGGATTGAAGGGGTCGATCCGGCCGGGTCCCCAGTCGGGCCGGTTGACCATCCAGGCGAACTGGGTGGCCTGCGCCTGCAGCGCCTTGCGGGTCGCCGGGATCAGGAGGTAGCGGTAGGTCAGCCGCTCCCACAGGGGCATGGCGTAGATCGCCTGGATCTCCTGCATCAGCCGGTCGGCGGTGAAGCGGGGATCGGCGCCGGCGCGGGTCAGGAAGCGGATATAGGCCTGCGGATCGACCCTGGTGCCCGGCCCGGCGCTGACGAGGCGCGCGGCGTCCTGCGGCGCGAGCCGGTAGCTCCCCTGGTGGCAGAAGGCGCAGTTCGGTGCGACCCGCGGAATGACCCCCAGGGTCTTGACCGAAAGCCCGACCGGCACCTCCTCCCCCTTCGCCCAGAACACGCCGAACGCGCCGTAGCCGTCCTGGTTGGCGGGCATCAGGTCGGGGAAGATCTGCGGCAGCACGCGCCAGATCCAGTAGGGCAGGCCCTGGGCCGTCTCGTTGCCGATGGAGCCGTGGTTGAACAGCCGGGCCGGGTCGCTGGTGGCGGGCTGCGGCACCGGGCGCAGCAGGCTCGCCCAGGCCCCGACCCCGAGGACCACCATGGCGATCAGCAGGACCAGCAGGACCCGCCAGAAGCGCAGGCTCATGGCACCCTCCGAACGGCCCCGATCCGCTGCTCGATGGCGGAGATGCGGATCATGCAGATGAGCGAGGCGATGGCGATGCCGGCATCGATCACCGCCGGGACGAGAAACCCGCCCGAGAAGCCGAAGCCGAGCACCGCGATGAACAGGAAGGTGGCGCCGAAGCTGCGCGAGGGCAGGATCGAGAGCCAGGCGAAGATCCGGTAGCGGTCGATGTCCACCGTCATCGGCACATAGAAGGTCGAGATCAGGATCAATAGGCCGCCCACCAGGCGCGGCCAGAAGGTGGTGGTCTCCCGCGGGATGCCGAAGAACGCCAGGGTCTGGTTCGGCGCGATCAGCAGCGGGACGCAATAGGCGAGGTTGAGGGCGATCCCGATCCACACGACGACGCTGTGCCGGAACTTCCAGCGGGTGAGGGAGGGGCGTCCGGATGCGCTCATGGCGGTGCGCTCCTGGTCACAGCGTCTTCATGTATTCGACGAGGGCGTCCTTGTCGGACGCCGGCAGCGCGGTGCCGTAGGCCCTGCCCTCATGGCCCTTGTTGCTGTTGCCGGGGCGGCCGGTGTCATAGCGGAAGGCCTGCGGGGCGTTGGGGTCCGAGCGGTAGCCGACGCGATCGAGGTCGAGCACGTCGCTGCCGCGGAACCAGATGGCCGGGCGGTTGGCCGCGGGCTCGAGCAGGTCGCGCAGGGTCGGCACCGATCCGTTGTGCAGATAGGGCGAGCGCGCCCAGATGCCGTCGAGCGGCTGGTTGGCGTAGCCGTCGGTCTTGTGGAAGTGGGAGAAGCGCCAGGGGTAGCCGGCGTAGAGCAGGTTCTGCGCCCCGGCGAAGTCCGGCGTATAGGACGCCCAGCGGCCGGGGTCGGTGCCGATCCGCGGCAGCGGCACCACCTCGCCGAGGCCGGGATGGCGGGCGCGGGAATAGTCATAGGCGCCGCCGGCCTTCAGGCCGTGGCAGCCGGCGCAATAGTCGTCGTAGAGCGCGGCGCCGCGGCTCGCCTTGGCGGCATCGATCGTGTCCGACTTCGGGAAGACCGGCGCGGGCAGCTCCCACATCCAGCCCTCGACGCGCCGGATCGCCGCCCGGTCCACCGTCACCGGCGTGACGCCGGCGCCGAGCGCGGCGGAGAGATTGCGCTCCGCGACGGAGGAATTGTTGCCGTCCCAGTGCAGGTTCATGCCCTCGCGCGGGCGCTGCATCCAGATGGAGGGATAGTCCGAGGCGCCGTCGAGGGCGGCGCCGCTGATATGCTCCGGCCCCATGGGAAAATTGAACTGGATCGCCTTGTAGGGGTTGAAGGTATCGACCCGGCCCGGCCCCCAATCCTGCTGCCGCTCGGTGAAGGCGAGCTGGTCGCCGAGGGCGAGGAGCGCCCGCTGGACCCGCGGAAAGACGATGTTGCGGTAGACGAAGCGCTCGATGAAATTGAGGTTGCCGCCCACCTGATCGCTGTCGATGGCCGCCACCAGGGCGTCGCCGGTGAAGCCCGGATCGCGGCCGACATCGACGAAGAAACGGATCAGCTCGTAGAGCCGCAGATTGTTGGACGGCGCGCCATAGACCAGGTGCCGGCCGGTCTCGCCCGGCAGCCGGTAGGTGCCGATGTGGCACACCGAGCAGTTGAGCCACACCCGCTCCACGCCGGTCACCACGCGCCGCGAGAAGCCGAGCGGCAGGTCGTTGCCCGCGCCGTCGCCCGGCTCCTCGTAGAGGAGGCCGAAGTGGCGCCATCCGCCCGGCCCCATGCGGTCCGCATACATCACCGGCAGGGCCTTGAAGACCAGCGTCGGCAGGCCGTTCGCCGTCTCCGAGCCGATGGAGCCGCGGGTGAAGTGATCGAGCGGGCGGTTGTAGGCGACCACGTACTGGTTCACCGCCACCAGCCAATAGGCGAGCACGGCAACGACGATCAGAACCAGAATCCAGCGCCACCGGCGATGGCGCGCCATCACCTGTTCGACGGGACTGAGGCGATCGAGATCGGACACCCTCTCCTCCCCTGGCAGAAACGAGGCACCGCGCCGCGCAGGCTCACTGAAACGTGGGCGGTTCGAACACCGACATGACCTCGGCGATCATCGCGTCGTAGCGCTCTTCGAAGGTATCCCCGTCGTAGCGGCTGAGCTCATAGCAGCCGAGGGGATTCTTCAGATCGTTGATGAGGCACTTGTTGCAATAGGTGCATTCCTTGCCGGCCGGCGGACCGTCGGCGGTCTTCAGGATTTCCGGCAAGCTCGGGTTGGCGATCAGCGGACGGCCGATGGAGACGCCGTCGCAGGCGTCCGACCGGATGGCGCCGGCGATCTTGGAAGCGTGCTGGAACCCGCCGGTGCACAGCACCTTGACGCTGGGATCGATCTTGCGGACCGCCTCGGTGACGGCATGCGCATAGTCGGCGTTGATGCCCTCGATCACCTTGCCGCGCCGCCAGATCCAATATTGCCGGAACAGCGCGCCGGCGAGGGGGCTCGAGAAGATGCGGTAGTTGAAGCGGGTGCGCACGCCCTGCGCCAGCATCCCGTCGTAGCACCGCGCGAGGTCGCGCATGGGCAGGTCGCCGGGCGGGTTGCGGGGATGCGGGAAGGTGGAGCCCGAGGAGACGTGGAAGGCATCGACGCCCTTGCCGTCATCCAGCAGCAGCCGGCAGATGTTCAGCGTGTCGTCGAGGGTATTGCCCTTCTTTTCCCAGGGATAGAGCCAGTCGTTATGGTCGACGCCGTTGATTTTCATCTGCAGATGAAAGTCGGGGCCCACCTCGGCGCGGATGGCGCGGATGATCTCCAGCACGAAGCGCGCCCGGGCCTCCCAGTCGCCGCCATATTCATCGTCGCGGTCGTTGATGCCGGAGCTGAGGAACTGGGTGATGAGGTAGCCGTTGGCGCCGTGCAGCTCCACGCCGTCGAGCCCGGCCTCGCGCGCCCGGCGGGCCCCCTGGGCGAACTGCGCGACGGTCTCGGCGATCTCCGGCTTGGTCATCGCCTGGGCGAGGATGCCGTGGAAATAGTCCTTCTTGTCGGTGGAGCTGGGGGCCTTGCGATAGACGTTCTCCACCCCGCCCATGTCCTGCTGCCGGCCGGAGTGGCTGAGCTGCAGGATGAAGCGGCAGTCGTGGGCGTGAACGCTTTCGCCGACCCTGCGCCAGAACGGGATCTTGTCGTCGGCGTCGATCATGGCGTAGCGCGTGAGGATGCGCCCGCGCACCGTGACCGGGGTGAAGGAGGAGATGATGGCGCCGGCGCCGCCGCGCGCGAAGCGCGTCTCCCAGTTCACCCGCGCGTTGCTGCCATGCCCGTTGTAATCGTCAAAGGTTCCGGACAGGTTTGACCGGAAGATGCGGTTCTTGACCGTGAGATGGCGGAACTCGAGCGGGGTGAATATCAGTCGCGCATTGTCCTCGTGCAGGAATTTCCGATCGGCGTCGCTGTCTTCGACGTTGGCCATGATCGAATCCCCATGAATTGCGACACAACTCACGCCCGCGCCGAATCCGGCGCCCGTCGTTATTTATCCAGACAAAACAACGGCATTCACCGAGCGGCGCCCTGCCTCCCGATCGCGACATCCGTGAATTTAAGAAGATGCCCGCCCCGAGCACCAAGCCGCCCCAATAACACTGGCAAGAATAATACTAACCGCCGGGATTGCACACCCCTATTTGGCGGCTCTGGGAAAAATAGCGCGGGCCGGATTCGCGCTCCGGTTGTGGCGGGGCGCCTGCGGAGGGCTGGGGTCCAATGGGTTCGGCCGGCGCGCGGGGGTGCCGCCCGGCCGCTCGGGGGAGCGGCCGGGCCGGAGGTCGTCAATGGATGTGCAGGCCGCCGTTCACGTCCAGCACGGCGCCGGTCACATAGGTCGACATGGGCGAGGCGAGGTAGAGGCAGGCGTCGGCCACCTCTTCCGGCCGGGCGAGCCGGCCCATGGGCACGCTCTGCTCCACGTAACGGCGCTGCTCCGGCGTCAGGCGGCCCTGAAAGAGGTCGGTGTCCACCAGACCCGGCGCGATCGCGTTGACCCGGATGCCGTCGCCGGCGAACTCGCGCGCGAGCGCCTTGGCGAGGCTGTGGACGCCGCCCTTGGACGCCGCGTAGTGAGGCCCGCCGAACACGCCGCCGCCCCGGAGCCCGGCGAGGGACCCGACGCAGACGATCACCCCCGATCCCTGCGCCTTGAACAGGGGCATCGCGGCCCGGCAGATGTTAAACGTCCCGAGCAGGTTGACGTCCATCACCAGCTTGTAGTCGACTGGCTTGATCTCCAGGAAGCGGTCCGGCTGGCTGACGCCGGCGCAGTTCACCAGAATGTCCAGCGCGCCGAAATCGGCCCGCACCCGCGCCAGCGTGTCGGCGCACGCCGCTTCGTCCGTCACGTCGCAGCCATAGCCGCGATGGCCGTTGCCGAGCGCCGCCGCGGCCGCCTCGGCGGGGCCGGCGCCGATGTCAATGATGGCGATGCGCCCGCCCTCGGCGATGAAGCGGCGCGCGGTGGCCCGGCCGATGCCGCGCTCCGACGCCGCGCCGGTGATGACGGCGACCTTTCCCTCCAGCAGCATGGGGTCTTCCTCCGTTGTCTTGATTGTCAGTCCGCGGTCCAGCCGCCGTCGATCAGCAGGGACGCCCCGGTCATGAGCGCGGAGGCGCCGGAGGCGAGAAAGACGATGGCGCCGGTCACGTCGTCCACCTGGCCGATGCGGCCGAGCTTGATCTTGGAGAGCACCTGGGCCTTGAACGTCTCGTCCTTCAGGAAGGCGCTCGCCATGGGCGTCTCGATGAAGGTGGGGCAGACGGTGTTCACGCGGATGGAATAGGGCGCGAGATCGAGGGCCATGGCGCGGGTCATGCCCTCCACCGCCCATTTGGAGGTGCAGTAGACGGTGCGGGTCGGGCCGCCCACGTGGCCCATCTGCGACGACAGGTTGATGATGGAGCCGCCGCGGCCCGCCGCCGCCATGCCCCGCGCCACCGCCTGGGCGGTGAAGTAGAGCGCGCGCACGTTGAGGCCCATGATGTCGTCATAGTCCTTCTGCGGCACATCGAGGAACGGCGCGGTGCGGTTCATGCCGGCGCTGTTGACCAGGATGTCGTAGGCCGGGCGGGCGGCAAGGGCGGCGGTCAGGCCGTCGATATCGCGCAGGTCGAGGGGCAGGGCGTCGGCCGCCGCCCCGAGGTCGCGCACCTGCGCGGCGGCCGCGTCGATCTCGTCGGCGGAGCGGGCGAGGAGCGTGACGTCGGCCCCGTAGCGGGCGAGCGCCAGCGCGCTGGCAAGGCCGATGCCGCGCCCCGCGCCCGTCACCAGGGCGCGCTTGCCATCCAAACGGAAATCCGGCGCGACCGCGCCGACCTTGGCATCCATGCAATCCTCCCGAGTTTGTGCATACGTATGCATATTCTGGTACAGGCCCGCGTGCGCGGCGGCCCCGGCTGGCCCGGCGGCGTCAGGCGGGGAAGTGGGCCTTGCGGCGGATCGGTTCGAGCTTGGCGGAACGGCGGATGACGATCTCGCCCGGCACGCGCACCGCCACCGGGGCGGAGGAGCCGTAGCCCACGTCCTCGGCGAGGATGGACAAAGCCTGCGAGACCATGGCTTCCACGGGCTGGCGCACCGTGGTGAGGTCGTAGGACGGCCAGGCGGCCGAGGGAATATCGTCGAAGCCGACGATGGACACGTCGCCGGGCACGTTGAGGCCGAGCTCGCAGCGCGCGGCATCGAGGGCGCCCATGGCCATCACGTCGCTGATGCAGAAGATGGCGTCGGGCCGCTCCTTGGCGCCGAGCAGCGCCTTGGCGGCGCGGAAGCCGCCCTCGAAGGTGTTGCCGCCGAATTCCTCGGCCAGCAGCGTCAGGCCGGAGCGGCGCAGCTCCCGCTGGAAGCCGCCGCTGCGCTCGATGTGGGTGGAGGTGTCCGGCTTGCCGCCGATGATGGCGAACTGCTTGTGCCCGGCGCGCACCAGCAGGCGCGCCACGTTGGCGGACGAGTCCACATTCTCGCAGCACACCGAGCTGACCGAATGGTCGTAGACCGCGCGGTTGAACAGCACCACCTTGGTGTCGTGGTTGCGGAACACGTCGGCCATCTTCGAGGACAGGGTGGCCGAGGTGATGATCACCCCCTCCACCTTGTATTGCAGGAGGAAGGGAAGGACTTCATCCACGTCCGTGTCGTTGGGCACGGAGAACAGCAGCATGCGCTTGCCGCTGCCGTGCAGGTGCCGGGACATGATGTCGAGCACGTTCGGGTAGAACGGGTTCAGCATGTCCGCCATGACCACGCCGACGATGTTCGACTTGCGCTTCAGCAGGCCGCGGGCCAGCTCGTTCGGAGTGTAGCCGAGGGTCCGGGCGGATTCGAGGATCTTGCGGCGGGTCTCCTCCGGGATGCGCGCATCGGCGGAGAAGGCACGCGAAACCGTGGATTGGGACACGCCCAACACGCGCGCGACGTCCTTGGAAGTGACCCTTTTCATCGCTGCAACTCTAGGCACGTGCCGGGCCGCCGTCCACGGGGCGCCGGCACGAATTCTTGCTGCCAACGGATACTCATGGGACGGCATTTTCGGCAAGGGTCCTGGCCGCGATCGCCTCCAGAAGGCCGAAGGCGGCGATGAGCCCCGAGGGGTCCGCCAGATTCTTGCCGGCGATGTCGTAGGCCGACCCCTGGGAGGGCGTGGCGAACGGCACCGGCAGGCCGCCGAGCACCGTCACCGTGCGGTCGAACCCCAGCGCCTTCAGGGCGATCTGGCCCTGGTCGTGATACATGGTGACGACGAGGTGCACGCCGTCGCGCAGGGCCCGCGGGATGATGGTGTCGGCCGGGAAGACGCCGATGATGTCGATGCCTTCGCCCCGCAGCTCGGCGACGACCGGCAGGATGATATCGATCTCCTCGCGCCCCATGGTGCCGCCTTCGCCGAGATGCGGATTGAGGCCGGCCACCATCACCTTCGGCGCGGCGATGCCGGTGCGGCGCACCGCCTCCACGCCGAGCCGCACGGCGCTGCGGATGTTCTGCGGCGTGATGTTGCGCGCCACCTCGCTCAGCGGCATGTGGGAGGTGACCCGTGCGGTCCACAGCGGGCCCTGATTGTTCAGCTCGCAGCAGAATCCGTCCACGCCGAGCAGGTCGCGGAAGTAATGCAGCTCGTCGAGGGCGTGGTGGCCGGCGAGCGCCATCGCCTGCTTGTTCAGCGGCGCGTAGAGCACGCCATCCACCTCGCCGCGGCGCACCGCCTCGGCCGCATGGCGCAGGCCGTCGAGCACATAGGCGCCGCTGGCGGGGCTGGCGACGCCGAGGGCCAGCGCGCGGTGCGGCTGCTCCACAAGCAGGAAGGTTCCGGCCGCAATATCTGAAGGAGAGCGTTCAGAGGACTGACGCTTCGTCAAGTCTATTCCGGACAACTCGGCCGTAGAAAATAAGACATCGTTGCTGCCAAATACCAGGATTGCAGAATCATTGACTGCATCTGAAGCGAGAAGCTTGGCGGACACCTCGGGGCCGACGCCGGCCGGATCTCCGATTACAAGTCCAATTCGCGGCTTTTTCACATTTCACCCGAGATGCGATTGACACCCACGAGGATCATCGCTAACACAATGCATACGTATGCGCAAGCGCTCCGGACGCAATCGGAGCAGCGCCAAGCAAGGCCAGCAGGGGAAGGACCGCACATGGACTCGGCGCGTCAGATGGATCTCGTCATGCAGCGCACGGATGCGGCGATGCGGGAGGCGCGGCGCCTGTCCGGCCACATCGTGTTCGATGGCAAGCTCCAGCCCGCGCTCACCGCCGAGACCTTCGAGGTGGAGAATCCGGCCACCGGCGCGGTCATCGGCAAGGCGCCCCGCTGCGGCGCGGCCGATGTGGATCAGGTGGTGCGCAGCGCCCAGCGCGCCTTCGAGAGCTGGCGGCGGGTGTCGGCGCGCGAGCGTGGCGCGCTGTTGCTCAAGGCGGCCGACCTTCTGGAGAAGGAGGCCGAGGCGCTCGCCCAGCTCTCCTCGCTCGAGACCGGCAACGCGCTCGCCACCCAGACCCGCGGCGAGGCGGCCACCATGGTGGACATCTTTCGCTTCTTCGGCGGCCTCGCCGGCGAGATGAAGGGCATGACGGTGCCGCGCGCCGACGGCGTCTTCCTCTATACCAAGCGCGAGCCCATGGGCGTGGTGGGCGCCATCATCCCCTGGAATGCGCCGCTCATGCAGACCGCCACCAAGACCGGCGCCGCGCTTGCCGCCGGCAATGCGGTGGTGCTGAAGACCGCCGAGCAGGCGCCGCTCGCCGTGCTGCGCGTCTTCGAGCTGCTGCAGGGCGTCTTGCCCGCCGGCGTCGCCAATGTGATCTCCGGCTTCGGCACCGAGGCGGGCCAGCCGCTGTGCGAGCACCCGCTGGTGCGCAAGGTGACCTTCACCGGATCGAGCGCCACCGGCGCCCGCATCCTCCACGCGGTGGCCGACAAGATCGTGCCGGTGACGGCGGAGCTGGGCGGCAAGAATCCCAACATCGTCATGGCGGACGCCGACATCGAGCGCGCCGCAAAGGGCGTCATCGCCGGCCTGAGGCTGCAGCGCCAGGGCCAGTCCTGCACCGCCGGAACACGAATCTATCTCCACGCGGATGTCTATGAGCCCGTCATGGAGCGCGTGCTGGCGGCCATCCCCACCTTCCGGATCGGCAATCCGCTGGACGAGGCGACCCAGGTGGGCTCCATCATCTCGCGCGAGCAGCTCGCCCGGGTGGAGCGCTACGTGGCCATGGCCCGCGAGACGGACGGCGCGAAGATCCTCATCGGCGGCGAGCGGCCGTCGGATCTGGCGCTGAAGGACGGCTATTTCTACACCACCACCCTGATCGAGGGGGTGCCGCCCGCCTCGCCGGTGTGCCGCGACGAGATCTTCGGTCCGGTGGCCACGGTCGCGCGCTGGACCGATTTCGACCAAGTGATCGCCGAGGCCAACGACAGCACCTTCGGCCTCGCGGCGGTGCTGTGGACCGAGAACCTGCGCGCGGCGTTCGACTTCATCGACCGCATGGATGCCGGCTTCGTCCAGGTCAACCAGTTCGCGGTGGCCGAGGCCAATATCGAATACGGCGGAACCAAGCTCAGCGGCACGGGCCGGGAGCTCTCGGTGGAGAGCCTGGTGAACCACTTCACCTGGTCCAAGACCGTCATCGTCAACACCGCCGCGCAATGAAGGGTGGGAACGTGAAACGCATTGCATTCATCGGCCTCGGCAATATGGGGCTGCCGATGTCGCGTCACCTGGTCGCCGGGGGTTTCGAGGTCATCGGCTTCGATCTGTCGAAGGACGCCTGCGCGGCGGCCGCGGCGTCCGGCGCGGCGATCGCCGGCTCGGCGGCCGAGGCCGCGGGGCAGGCCGACGTGGTCATCACCATGCTGCCCACCGGCCAGGACGTGCGGGCGGCCTATCTCGGCGTGAGCGGGCTCATCGAAGCCTCCCGGCCCGGCGCGCTGCTCATGGATTCGAGCACCATCTCCAGCACCGTCACCGTCGAGGTGGCGGCCGCCGCCCGCGCCGCGGGCCGGCGCATGATCGACGCGCCAGTCTCCGGCGGCACGCCACGCGCCCATTCCGGCACGCTCACCTTCATGGTGGGGGGCGAGCCCGAGGACCTCGCCGACGCCCGCCCGCTGCTGGAGGCCATGGGCGCGAAGATCTTCCATGTGGGGGCCAGCGGCGCCGGCCACACGGCGAAGCTGTGCAACAACATGCTCTCGGGCATCTGCATGGTCGGCACGGTGGAGGCGCTGGCGCTCGGCGTCGCCAACGGGCTCGATCCGGCGATCCTCTCCGACATCATGCGCAACAGCTCGGGCACCAATTACGCGCTGGAGCGCTATCATCCCTATCCGGGGCTGATGGAGAACGTGCCGTCCGCCAACGGTTTCGCCGGCGGCTTCCGCTCCGATTTCCAGCTCAAGGACATGCGCCTCGCCAAGGAGCTGGCCAACGACAGCAAGACCATGGCGGCGCTCGGCGATCTCGCCTGCGAGATCTTCGCCATGCACTGCCGCAACGGCTTTGCCGCGCTCGACTATTCGAGCGTGATCAAGATGGCCATGGCGGTTCCCGACGCGCCGGAGACGGCGCCCGCCCCCAAGACCGCGGCCGCGCCGGCCGCCAGCCCCGCGGAGTGACGCCATGATCAAGGTTCTGAAGGACGGCCGTTCCGCCGACGCCCTCGCCGAGGACGATGCCGCGGTGCGCCGCACCGTCGAGGGGATCCTCGCCGACGTGGAGGCGCGCGGCAACGCGGCGGTGCGCGAGCTCTCGGTGAAGTTCGACAAATGGGACCGCGCGGACTATCGCCTCTCCGACGCGGAGATCGAGGCCTGCCTGTCCCAGCTCACCCGGCGCGATCTCAACGACATCCGCTTCGCCCAGGAGCAGGTGCGCAACTTCGCCCAGCACCAGAAGGACGCGCTGAAGGACCTGGAGGTCGAGACGCTGCCCGGCATCGTGCTCGGCCACAAGAACATTCCGGTGAATTCGGTGGGCTGCTACGTGCCCGGCGGCAAGTATCCGCTGCTGGCGTCGGCGCACATGAGCGTGCTCACCGCCAAGGTGGCCGGCGTGAAGCGCGTCGTCACCTGCGCGCCGCCCTACCAGGGCGCCCCGGCGCCCGCCATCGTCGCCGCCCAGCACCTCGCCGGGGCGGACGAGATCTACTGCCTCGGCGGCGTCCAGGCGGTGGCCGCCATGGCGCTGGGCACCGAGACCATCGCCCCGGTGGACATGCTGGTGGGCCCGGGCAACGCCTTCGTGGCGGAGGCCAAGCGCCAGCTGTTCGGCCGGGTGGGCATCGACCTCTTCGCCGGCCCCACCGAGACGCTGGTGATCGCCGACGACAGCGTGGATGCGGAGATGTGCGCCACCGACCTCCTCGGCCAGGCCGAGCACGGGCCGAACTCGCCCGCCATCCTGCTGACCACCTCGCAGACCCTGGCGCACGCGACCATGGCCGAGATCGAGCGCCTGCTCGCTATCCTGCCCACCGGCGCGGTGGCGCGGCGCTCCTGGGAGGACTACGGGGCCGTCATCGTGTGCGACAGCGACGAGGAGATGGTGGCCGAGGCGGACCGCATCGCCTCCGAGCACGTCCAGGTGATGACCCGGGATCCCGATTACTTTCTCGCCAACATGACCAATTACGGCGCCCTTTTCCTCGGCCCGCGCACCAATGTGGCGTTCGGCGACAAGGTGATCGGCACCAACCACACGCTGCCCACCAAGAAGGCGGCCCGCTACACCGGCGGCCTGTGGGTGGGCAAGTTCCTGAAGACCTGCACCTATCAGAAGGTTCTGACCGACGCGGCCTCGGCCATGATCGGCGAATACTGCTCGCGCCTTTGCATGCTCGAAGGCTTCGCAGGCCATGCCGAGCAGGCCAACGTGCGCGTCCGCCGCTACGGCGGGCGCAACGTTCCCTACGCGACGGCGGCCGAATAGGCCTCGCAAGGGATCACGTCCCGGCGCCCGCGCCGCAAGAAGAAGGGCCCTCGAGGCCCTCTCAAACAAAATCAGGAGGAAACGAAATGAAGTTCATGACGGCTCTCGCCGCATCCGCGCTCGCATTCAGCGTCGCGCTCATTCCCGCCGGCGCGGACGCGCAGCAGCAGGTCCAGCCCCGCAAGCTGCGCTTCCAGACGTCCTATCCCGCCGGCACGCCCACCTATGAGAACCTGCAGTATTGGGCCAGCCTGGTGAACAGCATGTCGGGCGGTCGCCTCCAGATCGAGGCCATGCCCGCCGGCGCCCTCGTGCCCGCCTTCGAGGTGGTGGACGCCATCAACAAGAAGGTGCTCGACGGCGGCCAGTCGGCGGCGGCCTATTCGGTCGGCAAGAACAGCGCCGCGACCCTGTTCGGCCCGGCACCGGGCGGTCCGTTCGGCATGGACAGCCTCGACTACATCGGCTGGATCTACAATGGTGGCGGCCTCGAGCTCTACCAGGACTTCTACAAGGACCAGATCCAGCGCAACGTCGTCGCCTTCCCCATGACCTATGCCGGCAACCAGCCGCTCGGCTGGTTCAAGACCCCGGTGAAGGACTGGGCCGACCTCAAGGGCCGCAAGTGCCGCGAGACCGGCATGACGGCGGAGGTGTTCGCGCCGTCGGGCATGACCACGGTGAACATCCCCGGCGGCGAGATCGTGCCCTCGGGCGAGCGCGGGGTGATCGACTGCGCCGAGTTCGCCGGCCCGTTCGAGGACAAGGCCATGGGCTTCCAGACCGTCTGGAAGAACTACTACCTGCCCTCCATGCACGAGCCGAGCACCATTCTCGAGCTCATCGTCAACGGCGACGTGTGGAAGAGCCTGTCGCCCGACCTGCAGCAGATCATGAAGACCGCCACCATGGCGGCGACCTTCGAATCCATCGTGCTCGCCAACAAGCGCAATGCCGAGGCCCTCAAGGAGCTGCAGACCACGGACGGCGTGAAGGTCTATCGCACGCCGGACGACATCATGGTGAACGTGCTCAAGGCGTGGGACAACGTGGCCAAGGACCAGTCTGAGAAGAATCCCTACTTCAAGAAGGTGTACGACTCCCAGCGCGCCTATGCCGAGAAGGTGGTGCCGGCGCGCATGCGGGTGCAGGTGCCCTACGGCTTCGCCGCCAAGCATTACTGGCCCGAAGCGATCGGGGCGGCGACGGACGGCGCCGTCAGCACATCCAGCAACTGAGGTGGCTGCGGCACGGGGCGGCGGGATGCCGCCCCGTGTGCCATCCTGCCGTCCCGTCGTCCATCTCAAGGGAGTGGGCCATGCGTCCTGCCACGCCCTATATCCGTCTGATCCGCGGGATCGACGCCTTCACCGGCTTCACCTGCTATCTGGTGCTCATCCTCTTCGTGCCGCCGCTGGTCCTCTCGAACGTCATCGAGGTGATCATGCGCTACGTGCTCCATTCGCCGACCATCTGGGCGCTGGACGTGACCACCATGTCGTTCGGCGCGCTGTTCATGCTGGGCGCGAGCTACACCCTGCTGAAGGGCGCGCATGTGCGCACCGACATCTTCTGGGAACAGATGTCGCCCCGCACCAAGGGGCTGGTGGATTCGTTCGCCTACCTCGTCCTGTTCATCCCCACCATGGCGGTGCTGTTCTACATTTCGTGGGGTGAGTTCATGGACTCGCTTCAGCTCGGCGAGCGCTCCTCGACCGGCATCTGGCGGCCGATCCTGTGGCCGTTCCGCTTCGTCATCCCGCTCGCCTGCGCGCTGCTGATCCTCCAGGGCATTTCCGAGCTCATGAAGTCCCTGTGGGCGGTGAGGACCGGCGTCTTGATGACGGAACACGAAAAAATCGAAGTCTGACCGGGGGCGCCCGTGACCTTTCAAGAAATCGTCGGCCTCGTCATGCTGCTGTCCATGGTCAGCGTGATCTTCGTCGGCTTCCCCATCTCCTTCACGCTGCTGTTCCTGGCGATCGTGTTCGGCTCGATCGGGCTCGATCCGGCGCTCACCTTCAACCTCGCCTATATCCAGATCTGGGGCACCATGAAGGACGACATCCTTCCGGCCGTGCCCCTGTTCATCTTCATGGGCTACATGACCGAGCGGGCCGGGCTGATGGAGCGGCTGTTCACGGCCGTGCGCAACCTGCTCGCGCCCATGCGCGGCTCGCTCTACCTCGCGGTGCTGCTCACCGCGACCATCTTCGCCATGGCCACCGGCATCGTCGGCGCGGCGGTGGTGGTGCTCGGCATCATGGCCGGGCCGATGATGCAGCGCGCAGGCTATGACGCGCGCCTGTCGGCCGGCGCCATCGCCGCCGGCGGCACGCTCGGCATCCTCATCCCGCCGAGCATCATGCTGGTGGTGATGGGGCCGACCCTCGGCGTGCCGGTGAACCAGCTCTATTCGGCGGCCCTGGTGCCGGGCTTCACCCTGGGCGCGCTTTACATCGCCTATTGCCTGCTGCGCAGCTTCATCAATCCGTCGGTCGGGCCGGCCGTTCCGGTGGAGGAGAGGGTGCCGGCGCGGGAGGTGCTGCGCGAACTTGTGCTGGGCGTGCTGCCGCTGCTGGCGCTCATCGGCTGCACCCTCGGGACGATCCTCGGCGGCCTTGCCACCACCACGGAGGCCGCGTCCTGCGGCGCGTTCGGCGCCGTGCTCCTCGCGGCGCTCTATCGCAAGCTCGACCTCCAGGGCCTGACCTATGCCGCGAAAGGCACGCTCGTGACCTCCAGCATGGTGCTGTTCCTGGCGGTGGCGTCCAACGTGTTCGGCGCCGTCTTCACCACCCTCGGCACCGCCAACGTCATCACCCAGGCGCTGGTGAACATCCCGCTGCCCGACATGGGCAAATTGATCCTGATCCTGGCCCTGATCTTCGTGCTCGGCTGGCCGTTCGAATGGCCGGCGATCGTCCTCGTCTTCGTGCCCATCTTCCTGCCGGTGGTGCAGAGCCTCGACTTCGGCCTGTCGAAGTTCGACACCATGCTGTGGTTCGGCGCGCTCGTGGCGGTGAACCTGCAGAGCGCCTTCCTCAGCCCGCCCGTGGCCATGTCGGCCTATTA
>JAFIHR010000219.1 GCA_017849325.1 Xanthobacter autotrophicus
CGCTCATCGGGCTGGTCGCGGCGGGACTGTTCGCTGTCGATCCGGCGCGGGTGATCGCGCAGCGCCAGTTCGGCGCCTTCACCCTGACCGAGCGCCTGGGCGACCGGCTGCCGCCGCCCGATGCCGACGAGCAGGACATGGCGGCCTATGTCCTGGCGCTCACCGGCGCCGAGGACGTGGCGGCGAAGCTCGCCGACGCGGGCTATCAGATCCGCTGCTTCCTCGCCCCCGCCGCCGCCGTGCCGCCGCCCGATCCCCTGGCGGCGCCCAACGTCACCCTCGGCGATGCCCGATGGATCGCCGCGCCCGAAGGGGTGAGCACCAGCTTCCGCCAGGGCTTCCGCTTCACCGTCCCGCCCTTTGCGCCGCTGCTGGCCATGGCGCGCGATATCGGCGAGGGGTTTGAGCCGCGCGCCCGCGCCGTCGAGACGAGCCGGGGGCCGCGCCGCGCGCCGCTGCTCATCGGCGAGAATGACGCCGGCCACGGCATCGCCTCCGATGCGCCCATCCCGGACGACACGGCGGTGCGCTATCGCTTCCAGGTGGGCGACCTGTTCGGCCGCTACGGCAGGGCGGCGGACGTCGACGTGCCGGAGCCGCCGCGTCCGGCCCCGCCGGCGCCGGTGCCGAGCCCCGCCGTCCGGCGGGTTGCGCTGAACGACCAGGCGCCCGGCGCGCTCTCGCCCGGCACGCTGGAGGTGCGCATCCCGGTGCCGGACGACGCTTCCATCGGCATCGGCGGCCGGCCGCTGGCAGCGCTCATCCTCGGCTTCGCCGGGGAGACGCGAACCATCGCCGTCACGCCCGGCGAACGGGTGATGGCGAGCTTCACGGTTCCCGCGCTGCTGCCGGAGCAGGCCGGGACCTGGCCGCTGACGGCGCAGTTCGTCGACGACCGCGGGACCGCATCGCCGCTCGCCACGCGGACCATCCACGTCGGCGACGGGCGGCGGCCGAAGCCGGTGCCGGCCGGCCCGGGCATCATCTGGACCAGCCGGCCCGGACCTTCGCCGGACGTCGAGCTGCGCCTGTCCTGGCCGGCGGCACACGGGCAGGCCTATCGTGCTTACCTTGCCGATCAGCGGGGCCTCGGGCTGGCGGCCGCGCCGACCCGCGCGGCGGTGGCCCTCGATGGCTTCACGAAGCAGCAGCAGGGCCAGCTCAACGGACTTGGTGAACGCTTCCGCCTGCTCACCGACGCGCCGGTGAGCGCCGATTCCGACGGCCGCGCCCGGCTTCACGCGACCCTGCCGCGCGCGCTGCAGACGGTCTCCTTCCTGCGGATCGTCCCGGTGACCTCGGGCGGCGTCGCGGCCGATTTCGATGCCTGCCCGCTGGTGCCGGTGGCGGTCCCCGACGACCACCCCGCGCCCATTCCCCGCCTCACCGCCTCGACCGACGTGACGGGCCGCCCGGTGCTCTCCATCGAGGCGGTGGGCTTCGACACCGCGGCCCTCGCCGCGCGCGAGCCGGGCCTCTTCACTGAGCCGCCGACGCCGGCCAACCCGCCGCAATACCGGCTGCGGCGCGCCAGCGGCGACGTCAAGGACCCCCTCTACGCCCGCTTCGTGCAGGGTCCCGCGCCATTGCCGCTGGACCGCAGCGGGACCACGCCCGCCTTCCGGATCCGCCTGACGGAGACCGCCGGCCTGCTGCCCTTCGTGCGTTATACCTGGTGGGCGGAGGTGCGCCTTCCGGCGGAGCGGCGCCTGCCGCGGGGTGCCGTCGCGCTGCCGCTGCCCGCCGCGGTCACGGCCGAGAACGCCGCCCAGCTCCAGGATGCGCCGGCGCCCTTCAGCCCGCTGTCTTCTCCCGCCACGCTGGTCAATGCGCCGCCCGGTCCGCCGGCCGCGCTCGATCCGGCCGCCATCAGCGCCAGCATCGTGCCATCCGGCGGGGGATTGGCGCTGCACCTGTCGATCGCCACCGTTCCCATCGCCCACCCGCGTGCGGTCGGGCGCTACCGCATCGCCATCTGGACCGAGCAGGCGGGCGGAGCACCGCTGCTGCGGACCGATCCGGCGGTGGAGACCACGGCGCTGCCCTTCATCTGGGACGGATCGCTGGCCGGAGGCGGGGCGGTGAAAGCCTACGTCGTGGTCATCGATCCGCTCGGCCGAGCAAGCGCTGCGGCGGTGAAAGAGGTGACGGCGTAAGCCCGCTCTAGCGCCATTGTGCCCATTTCGTCACACCCTTGGCCGCCCTATTGCATGCGAAGCCGCGCGGATGCCGACAATTTGCGCGCGCATTCCGCTTGGTCTGGTGGAAACACCTCTGGCGAGGAATGAGTTATGGCGGAACACAAGGTCACAGTGGATCAACTGCCCACCGGCAAGTGGGCGTGCTTCCTGCATTTGCCGGAGCATGGCGAGCCCATCAACCTCGGCCGCGAGTTCAAGACCGAAGAGCAGGCCGAGAACTGGCTCAATGTGTCGGAGTCGGTGACGGCCATCGACATGATGGTGCGCAAGTACAAGAAGTAACACAAAGCCGACGTCGCGTTTCCAACATGAAGGGTCGGGTCGCCGCTCCTGCTCGCCGCGCCGCCTTCAGCCCCAGAGCATGGTTTCCCTCTCCGGATCAATCGTGCTCTGGCATCCCGCCCCATGGCGCCGGTCAGGGCGCCGCGCCCTCCAGAAAGCCGAGCACGTCCGCCAGAGTGAAGTCGCCGCGCCCGGCGAAATGGGCGAGGACGGGCTCGAGCCGGGCAAGATCGTCGGGACTGCGGACCTTCAGGTCCAGCTCGGGCCGCTCCTGCCCCTCCGGCGCGGTGACGCTGAGCAGGCGATAGAGCCGCGAATTCTTCCACAGGAACGCCGGCCCCTCGCGGCGCAGCTCCGGCTCGGCGCAGCGCCGGTCCGCCTCAGTGAGCGCCGCGGCGGTGAAGCCGTCGATCTCCATGCCTTTCGGATAGGTGGGGGCCGCGGTGTTGCCCACCCAGTCGA
>JAFIHR010000220.1 GCA_017849325.1 Xanthobacter autotrophicus
CCGCGCGCGTCGTCGAAGGCGAGGATGGTGGCGAGCTGGTCCGCGGCGGTGTGCCCCATGCCGTGGAAATGGGCGAACGCCCCGTCGCCGTGCCGGAAGAAGCGCAGCATGGGCATCATCCGGTCGATGGCGTTCATGAGCTGGGGCGGCGCCGGCTGGTTGCGGGCGGACAGCGCCTGGCGAAGCGGCAGCAGCTCCAGCAGAACCTCGATCAGCATGCCCGGATTGCGGGTGATGGGACCGCCGTCGGGCAGGATCTGCCGGTCGAGCTCCTCGGTGAGGCGCTTCAGCGCGATCTTGAGCAGCCGGCTCTGGTCCGACATGCACAGGCCGGCGAACACCAGCGTCATGATTGCGAGGAGGCGGGGATAGCCGTCCGGCATCTCGCCCGCGGCGCGGCGCAGCTGGCGCACCTGCTTGGCGAGCGCGCGCATGAAGCGGCGGTAGAAGTCGTGGTCGGCGTCCTGCAGCAGGAAGGTCGCCTGGGCGAGCCAGGAGAGCACCCGCCGGGCGGTGACGTCGGGCTGGGCGGCGACGGCGCGGGCCGGGCCGGCGTCGCGCATCCAGTCGCCCACCAAAGCGCGGGCGTTGGCGCGGGCGATGGTGGTGCCGGCGGCGTGCAGGTGGCGCAGCCAGCCGAAGCCGTGCAGCGCCTCGGCCCATTCGGCGGACGGCGGCTCCAGCTCGAACGGGCTGCGGCCTTCGAGGGTCACCGCCTTGCCGGCGAAGGCGAAGCGGCCGGCATAGATCTCGGCGGCGAGGGTGGCATCCCCGGTGCGCAGGTCCTGGGGGGCGATGAGCAGGCGCTCGGGCACCGGCACCGGCACATAAGCGAGCCCCAGCGCGCCGCTGGAGACGTGGGCGAGGAGCGAGCGCGCCCATTCACCGGCGAGCAGGACGCCAAGGCGGGCCCGCTCGGCGAGGCTGCCCCTGCTCACGCCCCGGCCCGCCCGCGGCCGGGTCTTGTCGCTGCCGCCATAGCTCAGTCGCTGTGTTTCGCTCAATCCGCCTTCGGCCCATCTCCGGACCCGGATGCGGCGACCGTTGCGCCGCGCCCGAAGCCGGGGCGCCTGGGCCGCCCCCTGGTCAGCGTTCCCGCCTGAGTCGCGCCACGAAGAAGCCGTCGAGCCCCGATCGCGCCGCGTCCCCGCGCTCCCAATGAGAGGGAAGGGTACGCACATCCCCTTGAGGAGTTATGAACGCCGCAAGCTCCGCCCCGTCTTTTTCCGTTACGGGAAGGCGGACGACGCGCGGATCGGCGGCCAGCAGCCGGGCGACCTGCTCCTCGCCCTCCTCCGGCTCCAGCGAGCAGGTGGAATAGACCAGGAGCCCGCCCGGCTTCACCAGGTCCACCGCGTGGGCCAGCAGCCGCGCCTGCACCTCGGCGAGGCTGGCGATGTCGGCCGGGCGCTTCGACAAGGCGATGTCGGGATGGCGCCGCAGGGTGCCGGTGGCGCTGCACGGCGCATCCAGCAGCACGGCGTCGAACGGCCCGCCGGTGAAGCCTTCCGCATCGGCGGCGACCACCTCGGCCGACAGCCGCAGGCGGGCGAGATTGGCGGCGAGCCGTTCCAGGCGATGGGGCGAGCGGTCCACCGCCGTGACCCTGGCGCCGGCGGCGGCGAGCTGGGCGGTCTTGCCGCCGGGGGCGGCGCAGAGGTCCAGAACCCGCTGTCCGGCCACATCGCCGAGGAGCCGCGCGGGCAGCGCCGCGGCGGCGTCCTGCACCCACCATTCGCCATCGCCGAAGCCCGGCAGCTCGCGCACCGGCCCGGCATCGAGGATGCGCACCGACCCGGTGGGCAGCACTTCGCCGGAGAGCTTTTCCGCCCAGCCGGCCGGATCCGCCTTCACCGTGACGTCGAGGGGCGGCTCGACCAGATGGGCGGCGGCGATGGCGCGCGCGGTGTCAGGGCCGTAGGCGGCGATCCAGCGCTTGCGCAGCCATTCGGGGGTGTCGGCCTCGAACGAATCGGTCGCGGCGAGCAGCGCGTCCTTCTCCCGGGCGAGCCGGCGCAGCACGGCATTGGCGAGGCCGGCGAAGCCCTGCGTCGTGCGGTCGGCGCGGGCGAGATCGACACTCAGGCCCACCGCGGCGTGGTCCGGCACATCCATGAAGACGAGCTGCGCCGCGCCCGCCAGCAGGATGGGCTCCAGGCGCGGCGAGCCTTTCGGCAGCCCGCGCTCCATCAGCCTGCCGAGCATGGCGCGCAGCGTGCCGAGGCGGCGCAGCACGGTGGCGGCGATGCGGAACGCCAGCGCCCGGTCGCGGGCGGGCAGGGCGCCGGGCGCCAGTTCCAGCGCCTCGTCGAGCGGCCGGCCACGAACCAGAACCTGTTCGAGGGCATCGACGGCGAAGCGGCGCGCGGCAAGGCCCACCGGCGCACGGCGGTCGGCGGCCGGAGGGGCGCCGTCACGGTCGTCGCGGCGGCGCGGGCCGCCGAAGCCCGGACCCTTCGGACCGGAGCCCTTGGAACCCGGCCCTCTTGAGCCCGGCCCCTTGGGGCCCGGGCCCTTGGGTCCCGACCCTTTGGCGCCCGGACCCTTGGACGGCGAGGAGCGATCGGAGGATGTCATCCGCGCCAGATAGGCCAAGTGGGCGCCGGCTCCAACCCCATTCGCGCGATGCGGTCGCCCGCGACCGCGCGAAACCTTGCCTCCGCGCCGCCGATCCCGTAAGACGCGATGTCACGCCCCGGACCACAGCCGGGGCTTTGTTTTGATTCCCGCGGGTTGCGGTGCCTGCCCGCACCGCTGAAGGAGGCTGCAGCCCATGACCAATGTGGTCGTGGTCGGCTCGCAATGGGGCGACGAAGGTAAGGGCAAGATCGTCGACTGGCTGAGCGAGCAGGCCGATGTGGTCGTCCGCTTCCAGGGCGGACACAATGCCGGCCATACCCTCGTGGTCGGCGGCGTCACCTACAAGCTCTCCCTCCTGCCGTCCGGCGTGGTGCGGCCGGGCAAGATGTCGGTCATCGGCAACGGCGTGGTGCTCGACCCCCAGGCGCTGGTGGACGAGATCGCGCGCCTCGCCGCCCAGGGCGTGGCGATCGGGCCCGACCGGCTGCGCATCGCCGAGACGACGCCGCTCATCCTGCCGCTGCACCGCGAGCTCGACGCGCTGCGCGAGGGCACCAATTCCGGCACCCGCATCGGCACCACCCGGCGCGGCATCGGCCCGGCCTATGAGGACAAGGTGGGCCGGCGCGCCATCCGTCTCGTCGACCTCTCCGCTCCCGACGACCTGCCGGCCAAGGTGGAGCGCCTGCTCACCCATCACAACCTCATCCGCCGCGGCCTCGGCATGGAAGAGGTGGACCCCAAGGCGCTGGTCGCCGAGCTGCTGGCCATCGCCCCCAAGGTCCTGCCCTTCATGGACCGGGTGTGGCAGCTGCTCGACAAGGCCCGGCGCGAGGGCCGGAAGATCCTGTTCGAAGGCGCCCAGGGCGCGCTGCTGGACGTGGACCACGGCACCTACCCTTACGTCACGTCGTCCAACACCGTGGCCGGCTCGGCGGCGGCGGGCACCGGCATCGGCCCGGGCGGGCTCGATTACGTGCTCGGCATCACCAAGGCCTACACCACCCGCGTGGGCGAGGGGCCCTTCCCCACCGAGCTCACCGACGAGATCGGCCAGACCCTGGGCAGCAAGGGCCACGAGTTCGGCGTGGTCACCGGCCGGCCGCGGCGCTGCGGCTGGTTCGACGCGGTGCTGGTGCGCCAGACGGTGCACACCTGCGGGATCCACGGCATCGCCCTGACCAAGCTCGACGTGCTCGACGGCTTCAAGGAGCTGAAGGTCTGCACCGCCTATGAGGTGGACGGCAAGAAGATCGATTACCTCCCGGCCGAGACCGGCGCCCAGGCCCGGGCCAAGCCGATCTATGAGACCATGGAGGGCTGGTCGCAGTCGACGCAGGGCGCCCGCTCCTGGGCGGATCTGCCGGCCGAGGCGGTGAAGTACGTCCGCCGCGTCGAGGAACTGATCGGCTGCCCGGTGGCGGTGTTGTCCACAAGCCCCGAGCGCGACGATACCATTCTCGTGCATAATCCGTTTGAAGCTTAAGGTGGACACTCCGGCTCCAAGGCGAAGCTCCGCATCCCATGGCTGATTACTATCCGCTCCTGGTCCGCGCGATCTCGGCGCTGCCGCAGAAAACCGGCGAGAACCGCCGGGCGGTCTACGACCGCGCCCGCTCGGCCCTGGTGCGCCAGCTGCGCGGGGTGGATCCCCCGCTGCCCGAGGGCGAGATCACCCGCGAGCGCCTCTCCCTGGAGGAGGCGATCCGGCGGATGGAGGCGGAATACTCGGCCCAGGACAACGGCTCACAAGACAACGGCGCGCTCGCCGAGGCGGCCGCCGCGCCTCCCGCCGCCGGCCCGGAGCCGGCTCGTCCGCGGGAACGCGAAATGCCGTCGGGCGAATCGGCGGCCCGGATGCGCGGCGCGCCGCAACGTCCCGCTTCGCCGCCGGAGGACGAGGACAATCTCGAGGAGGACGGCGCCGCCGAGCCGGCCTACCCGCCCGGCCATCGCGAATCGGTCGCCCGCGCCCGCGACGGGCAGGATGCGGACGAGACGCCCGAGCGGCGTCCGCCCGGCCGGCGCGGCGAGGTGCGCGGGCGCGCGCCCACGCGGCCGAGCATGCGCAAGGACGAGCCTGCCCGCTCGTCGCTCGGCAAATTCGTCATGTGGGCGGTGCTGGCCATCCTCGTGCTGGGCGGCAGCGCGCTCGGCGTGATCTATCGGGATTCCCTGTTCCGCAGCGGCCCGACGGAGATGGCGCAGGATGCCGCCGGCCCCACCACCCAGCCGAAGAACGCCGACCGGGTGGCTCCCGCCGCCGGCGAAGGCAGCGAGCGGCCCGTCCAGCGGCCGGCCTCCTCGGGCGGCCCGCTCAAGGCGGTGCTGCTGGAGGAGACCCCCGGCGACAGCCAGCTCCAGCCCTTCGAAGGCACCGTGACCTGGAAGACGGAGACGGTGAGCGCCGGCCCCGGCCTGCCGCCGGACATCGGCATCCGCGGCGAGATCACCATCCCCGAGCGGCAGATGAAGATGAGCTTCGTGCTTCGCCGCAACAACGACCAGACCCTGCCGGCCTCCCACACCATCGAGCTGTCGTTCACCCTGCCGCCCGACTTCCCGTTCGAAGGCATCGGCAACGTGGCGGCGATCCGCGCCAAGCCGAACCAGCAGGGCCAGGGCGTGCCGCTCGCGGGGCTGCTGGTGAAGGTCAACCCCACCCTGTTCCTGGTCGGCCTGTCCCTGACGCCGTCGGACCGCCAGCGCAACCTCGCGCTGCTGCAGCTCAGCTCGTGGTTCGACGTGCCGCTGGTCTACACCAACGACAAGCGGGCCATCATCGCCTTCGAGAAGGGCGAGGCGGGCAAGCAGGTGTTCACCGACGCCTTCACCTCCTGGGGCGAGCTGATGCAGCCTCCACCGCAGGGTCCGCCCGGCGACCAGCCCCAGGGCGCGCCGCCACCCGCCAACTGAACGGGCGCCCCGAGCACGCGGGTACGCCCCCGGCCCGCCACGGGCCGGAACCGGCGCCCGCGCCTTGCAGCCGCACCCCGGGACCGGACATCGCAGAGCCGGAAGCGGCATTGCCACCTGAGGCCGCCGGAACGCGCCCGCTCAGCCGTCCGGCTTGAGCCGCGCCTTCAGGGCGTAGAGCGCATCCAGCGCCGCACGCGGGCTCAGGGCGTCGGGATCGAGCGCCTCCACCGCCGCCTTCAGCGCCCCCGCCACGGCATCGCTGGCCGGGGAGGGGCGCTGCGGAGCGGCCGCGAACAGCGGCAGGTCGTCCACCCATTTCTGCGCCGGCCGATCGCGCTCGGCCGCCTCCAGCTCGGCCAGCACCTTCTGGGCGCGGGCCACCACCGAGGCCGGCAGGCCGGCGAGCTTCGCCACCTGGATGCCGTAGGAACGGTCCGCCGCGCCCGCCACCACCTCGTGCAGGAACACCACGTCGCCGTGCCATTCGGTGACCTTCACCGTGGCGTTCACCAACCGGCGGCAGCGCTGCGCCAGCGCCGTGAGCTCGTGGAAATGGGTGGCGAACAGGGCGCGCGCGCGGTTCACCTCGTGCAGGTGCTCAAGGCTCGCCCAGGCGATGGACATGCCGTCGAAGGTGGCCGTGCCGCGGCCGATCTCGTCCAGGATGACGAGGGAGCGCGCCGTCGCCTGATTGAGGATCGCCGCCGTCTCCACCATCTCCACCATGAAGGTGGAGCGCCCGCGCGCCAGATCGTCGGCCGCGCCGACGCGGGAGAACAGGCGGTCG
>JAFIHR010000029.1 GCA_017849325.1 Xanthobacter autotrophicus
CACGCTCGCCCTCATGCTGGCGCTGGGCAAGCAGCTCGGCGAGGCCGACCGCCGCCTCAAGGCGGGAGACTGGCGCGCGCCGGCGAGCACCGACCTTTGCGGCAAGACGGTGGGCCTCGTGGGCTTCGGGCGGATCGCCCAAGGCGTTGCCCGGCGCCTTGCCGGCTTCGAGGCGCGGGTGCTGGCGACGGCGCCGCGCCCTCCGGCGGAAGCGGTGCCCGGCGTGGCGTTCGTGCCGCTCGATACCCTGCTCGGCGACTGCGATGTGGTCAGCCTCCACGCGCCGCTGACCCCCGACACGCACCACCTCATGGATGCCGACCGGCTGGCGCGCATGAAGCCGGGAAGCCTGCTCATCAACACCGCCCGCGGCGGCCTCGTGGACGAGGCGGCGCTGCTCGCGGCGCTCGAGCGAGGGCACCTCGCCGGCGCCGGCCTCGATGTGTTCGAGGGAGAGGCGGACCCGGCACGGCGTGCGGCGACGGCGGCGCTCATCGCCCATCCGAAGGTCCTCGCCACGCCGCACATGGCGGGATCCAGCCGGGAAGCCCTGGCGCGGGGCAATGCCATCGCCGCGCGGTGCGTGCTGGCGGCGCTCTCGGGAACGGCCTTCCCGGACGGCTGCCTGGTGGCGGACGGCCGGACGGAGGCTGCGGCGGCCTTGCGTCCCGGTTTGTGATGATTTATAAAATTCGTCAGTTTTCCAGGAGGGCCCCGTGACCATCAGGGTGAAGGAGACGCCGGACGAGACCCGCGAGCGCATCACGCGCACGGCGGAGGCGCTGTTTCGCCGCATGGGCTTCGCCAAGACGGCGGTGGCCGACATCGCCGGCGAGCTCGGCATGTCGCCGGCCAACGTCTACCGCTTCTTCCCCTCCAAGGCGGCCATCGTGAAGACCATCTGCCAGCGCTGCCTCTGCGAGATCGAGGCGGAGGTGGCGGAGATCGGCGCGCGCCCCGGCGTGTCGCCGCAGCAGAAGATCGTCGAGATCTATCTGGCGATCCTCGCCTACCACAAGGCCAATTTCCTCGCCGAGCGGCGAGTGCACGACATGGTGCTCGTGGCCATCGAGCACAATTGGGAGAATATCGAGGCGCACAAGATGCGCGTCTCCTCCGTGGTCGCCTCGGTGCTGGCGGAAGGCATCGCCGCGGGGCTCTTCGTGCCGCACGACCCGGTGGCGGTGAGCAAGGTGATCCTGGGCGCCTGCGTGCGCTTCTGCCATCCGGTCCTGGTCGCGCAGGACATCGACGAGGACCAGGAGGCGGCGGTGCGGACCACGGTGCGCTTCCTGCTGCGCAGCCTCGAAGTGGAGCGCACGCCGATCGCCTGAAAGGGCAGGGCAGAAATTTGGGCGCGCTTCTGCGTCCAAAAAGTGATAAAAAACGAATATCGTCATTCTTGAGCCGTTATGGCTCGGCGACAGGAGTTGAGCCATGCGTTTCGGCCGTATCCGCCCCGCTCCTGCCCGCCTCAGGGGGAACGCGAAGACCGGGCGGAGCTTCCTCGAAATCCTGCCCCTCGCGGCCGCTGGCGTCCTCGCGCTCGCCCTCGCCGGCTGCAGCGAGCAGGCGCCGGCCCAGACCGAGGGGCCTGCCGCCCGCCCGGTCCAGGTGACCTCCGTGGTGCTGAAGCCGCGCACCGAGGCGAAGACCTTCGTCGGCGTGGTGCGGGCCCGCCGCGAGATCGATCTCGCCTTCCGGGTCTCCGGCAAGGTGGTGCAGCGCCTCGCCGAGGTGGGCGACCGGGTGAAGCCCGGCACCGTCATCGCCCGCATCGATGCGGAGGACCTCACCCTGGAGCTGGAGAGCGCGCGCGCCGAGCTGGCCGCCGCCACCGCCAACCTCGCCCAGACCGAGGCGGAGGATAAGCGCTATGCCTCGCTCACCGCGCGGGGCGTCGCCTCGGCCGCCGACCGCGACCGCAAGGTGCTCGCCCGCGAGGAGGCGGTGGGCCGCCTCGAGCGCGCCCGGCGGACCCTGGAGCTGGCCGAGAACCGGGTCGGCTACGCCACCCTGGTGTCCGACACCGCGGGCGTGGTGGTCTCCACATCGGCCGAGCCGGGGCAGGTGGTCTCCACCGGCCAGACCATCGTGCGGGTGGCGCGGCTCGACGAGAAGGAAGCCCTCGTCGCCCTGCCCGAGACGGCGCTCGCCGCCGCCCGCTCCTCCAAGGCGAGCGTGACCCTGTGGGCCGAGCCCGGCCGGCATTTCTCCGCCCGCCTGCGCGAGCTTTCGCCCCAGGCGGATCCGGCCTCGCGCACCTATGCCGCGCGCTTCACCATCGCCGGCGCCGACGACACCGTGGCGCTGGGTATGACCGCCATGGTCACCCTGACGCCCGAAGGCGCCGAGGAGGTGGTGATGCTGCCCCTGGCCGCCGTGCTCGATCGCGGCCACGGCCCCCACGTCTTCGTGGTCGACGAGAAGACCCACGCTCTGGTGCTGAAGCCGGTGGAGGTGGCGCGCTATACGGAGGATGCGGCGATCATCGCCTCCGGCCTCGCCGAGGGCGAGAAGGTGGTGACCATGGGCGTGCAGACGCTGGAGCCCGGGCGCCTCGTGCGCACCGTGGCGGCCAAGTGAGGGAGCCGCCCATGTCCGCCGCTCAAGACACCGCTCCCAAGGGCTCCGCTGCCGATCCTCACGCCGCGCCCGGGGACGGCGCCTCGGCCGGCCACGGGTCCGGCGGCTTCAATCTCTCGCGCTGGGCCATCCGCCACCGCGCCCTGACCCTGTTCGCCATCCTGGTGCTCGCGGCGGCGGGGGCGTTCTCCTATCTCAAGCTCGGCCGCGCCGAGGATCCCTCCTTCACCATCAAGGTGATGGTGATCTCCGCCGCCTGGCCCGGCGCCACCGCCTCGGAGATGCAGGCCCAGGTGGCCGACCCCATCGAGAAGAAGATCCAGAGCCTGCCCTATCTCGACCGGGTGGAGAGCTATTCGCGCCCCGGGGTGAGCTTCGTGCAGGTCTTCCTCGCCGACACCACGCCGCCGAAGATGGTGTCCGACCTCTGGTACCAGGTGCGCAAGAAGGTGGGCGACATCCGCGCCGAGCTGCCCCAGGGCGTGCTCGGGCCGTCGTTCGACGACGAATATGGCGACGTCTATTCCGCCCTCTACATGCTCACCGGCGACGGCGTCTCGCCCGCCGAGCTGAAGCGGCAGGCGGAGATCATCCGCCAGCGCCTGCTGCGGGTGCCGGACGTGGAGAAGGTGGACCTCGTGGGCGAGCGTCCCGAGCGGATCTATATCGAGTTCAGCCACGCCAAGCTCGCCACCCTCGGCGTCACCCCGCAGCAGATCTTCGACAGCGTGGCGCGGCAGAATGCGGTGGTGGCCGGCGGCGCCGTGGACACCCGGGCCGACCGGATCAATCTGCGCCTCACCGGCGCCTTCGCCGGCGCCGACGCCATCGCCGAGGTGCCGGTCAACGTGGGCGGCTCGCTGGTGCGGCTCGGCGACATCGCCACGGTGAAGCGCGGCTATGAGGATCCGCCCTCCTTCCTGGTGCGCGAGGACGGCAAGGGCGCCATCGGCATCGGCGTCTCCATGGAGGCGGGCGCCAACATCCTGGTGCTCGGCGAGAGCCTGAAGGCCGCCATGGCCGATGCGGTGCGCGAGCTGCCGGTGGGCATCGACGTGACCCAGGTGGCGGACCAGCCGCACATCGTCAGCGAATCCGTGGGCGAATTCCTGCGGACCTTCGCCGAGGCGCTCGTCATCGTGCTGGTGGTGAGCTTCCTGTCGCTCGGCTTCCGCACCGGCATCGTGGTGGCGCTGTCGGTGCCGCTGGTTCTGGCCATCGTCTTCCTGGTGATGTTCTCGGCCGGCATCGATCTGCACCGCATCACCCTTGGCGCGCTCATCATCGCCCTGGGCCTCCTGGTGGACGACGCCATCATCGCCATCGAGATGATGGTGGTGAAGATGGAGGAGGGCTGGGACCGCGCCGAGGCGGCCACCTTCGCCTGGACCTCCACCGCCTTCCCCATGCTCACCGGCACGCTGGTGACCGCGGCCGGCTTCCTGCCCGTGGGCTTCGCCCGCTCCTCCACCGGCGAATATGCCGGCGGCATCTTCTGGGTGGTGGCGATCGCGCTCATCGCCTCGTGGTTCGTGGCGGTGCTGTTCACCCCCTACCTCGGCATGATGCTGCTGCCCGACATGAAGGGCCGCCACGGCGAGCACGGCCTGCAGGGCGGGCGGCCCTACCGCATCCTGAGGAGCGTGGTGGAATTCTGCCTCAGGCACCGCCTGCTGGTGATCGCCACCACCGTCGGCCTGTTCGTCGCCTCCCTCGCCGGCTTCGGCAAGGTGCAGCAGCAGTTCTTCCCGACCTCCACCCGTACCGAGCTGTTCCTGGAGATGCGCCTGCCCGAGGGCTCGTCCATCGAGGCGACGCTGGCCACCGCCGAGAAGGCGGAAGCGCTCATCAAGGGCGATCCCGAGGTGGTGAGCGCCACCACTTATGTGGGGCAGGGCACGCCACGCTTCTGGCTCGGCCTCAACCCGGTGCTGCCCAACCCCAATTTCGCGCAGATCGTCATCGTCACCAAGGACGTGGAGGCGCGCGACCGGCTCAAGGCCCGGCTCGACAAGGAGGTGGCCGAGGGCGCGCTGCCCGCCGCGCGGGTGCGCGTCGACCGCTTCGTGTTCGGCCCGCCGGTGGGCTTTCCGGTGCAGTTCCGCGTGGTCGGGCCGGATCCGCTGAAGGTGCGCGACATCGCCGAGAAGGTGCGCCAGGTGATGCTCACCGATCCCGCCCTCATCGACCCCCATCTCAATTGGGGCGAGCAGGTGAAGTCCATCACCCTGATGGTGGACCAGGACCGGGCGCGGGCGCTCGGCGTCACCCCGCGCGACCTCGCCGAAACCCTGCAGACTCTGCTCTCGGGCTATACGGTGACCCAGTATCGCGAGGACAACCTGCTCATCGACGTCATGGCCCGCGCCGTGCCCGAGGAGCGGGTGGACCTCGACCGGCTCGCCGCCCTCTCGGTGACCAGCCGCAACGGGGCGGTGGTGCCGCTCGGCCAGGTGGCGCGCATCTCCTATGATTACGAGGAGCCGATCCTGTGGCGGCGCGACCGCGATCTCGTGCTCACCGTGCGCGCCGATGTGGTGGACGGGGTGCAGCCCCCCGACGTCACCACCCGCCTGCTGCCCAAGCTCGCGCCGCTCAAGGCCGAGCTGCCGGCCGCCTATCGCATCGAGACCGGCGGCTCCATCGAGGAGAGCGCCAAGGCCAACGCCTCGCTGGCGGCGGTCTTCCCCATGATGATCCTCGTCATGCTGACCCTGCTGATGATCCAGCTCCAGAGCTTCTCGCGCCTCGCGCTGGTGATCCTCACCGCGCCGCTCGGCATCATCGGCGCGACGGTGGCGCTGCTCGTCTCCGGCAAGCCGTTCGGCTTCGTGGCGCTGCTCGGGCTGATCGCGCTGGCCGGCATGATCATGCGCAACACGGTGATCCTGGTGGACCAGATCGACCACGACATCGCGGCCGGCCAGACGCCGTACGACGCCATCGTCGGCGCGACCCTGCGCCGGGCGCGGCCGGTGGTGCTCACCGCGCTCGCCGCCGTGCTCGGCATGATCCCGCTGGCGGAGAGCGCCTTCTGGGGGCCCATGGCGATCACCATCATGGGCGGCCTCCTGGTGGCGACCGTGCTCACCTTGCTGGTGGTGCCGGCGCTCTATGCCACCTGGTTCCGGGTGAAGGCGGAACGGCCCGCCCCGGCCGGGAGCGATGCGCCGCTGGCGCCGGACCTCGCGGCCGGACCGGGCGGGGCATCGGTGCCGGACCCCGCCGGCGTGCACCGCCCGATGCCGGCCTCTCCGGCCGGAGCCGCCGCGCCCTGAGGCGCGACGACCATCCGCGCGTGGGCGCCGTCAGGCGGCCGCGCCGTGGCTCGTCCGGGGCGCGCCGGTGTCCTTGCCGTGCAGCGCAAGGCCGAACATCAGGGTGCCGACGCCGTTGAACACGAGGTCGATGCCCAGGAAGATGCCCAGCACATAGAGCGAGTTCACCGGCCAGTGGGCCATGATGATGAAGCCCAGGAGCAGGGTGACGGCGCCCGAGACCACGATCCAGCCCCAGCCCGAGCCGGGGCGCGCGCCGAAGCCGGCGAAGATGCGGAAGATGCCTTCCACGCCCAGGGCGACGCCGATGAGCAGGGTGAAGACGCTGGCGCCGAGCAGCGGGTTGTACATGACGAGCCCGCCCGCCACCACGTAGAGCAGGCCGGCGAGCAGCCAGTAGAAGAAGCGGCCCCAGGTCTGCACCCGGAAGGCGTGGATCACCTGCACCACGCCCGCCACCACCATTAACGCGCCCACATAGAGCACGCTGGCGAGGGTGGCGACGAGCACATGGGCGAGGGCGATGGCCCCGAGCACGATGAAGGCGATCCCCAGGGCGACGAACCAGCCCCAGTGCGCACGGATGGAATGCAGGGCATCGGTGGCGGACGACGCAGGCGTCGAGGACGGCGTGGCCATGGTGGCGTCTCCTGTCAGGGCGATTCCGACAATATTCATTGTACGGGAACAATCGCCCGGATGATAAGAGCAAGATCAAACGCGGCGGGTTCGGGAGCAGCGGGCCATGGTCGAGAACACGAAGGCTGACGCGGACCGGCCGCGCGCCTTGAAGCCGCTCCACTACACCGGCCGGCTGGTGAAGAACCACCTGCGTCTGTGGGCATCGGTGGCGGTGTCGGCGGTGACTTACGGGGCGCTCGGCCTGGTGCTTCACGGCCCAGATCCGACCTTGCGCTTCCTCCTGTCGTTCAATGCCGGCGCGCTGGTGTGGCTCGCCCTGGCGGTGCACCTGGTGGTCACCTCGAACGTCGGCTCGGTGCGGGCGCGGGCGGGGCGCGAGGACGAGGGGGCCGGCGTCATCCTGCTGCTGAGCGTGGTAGCGACCGCGGCCAGCCTCGTCGCCGTGGCGGTGGAGGCGGGCTATGCCGCCGGCGCCGGCGGCGACCGCGGATCCCACGTGCTGCTGGCGGTGGGCACGCTCGTGGTCGCCTGGTTCTTCTTCCACTCGGTGTTCACGCTGCACTATGCGCGGCTCTATTATCATCCCAAGCTGGGCTCGGCCGGGCCGGCTCTGGTGTTCTCCGGCACGTCGGAGCCGGACTATTGGGATTTCATCTATTTCGGCTTCAACATCGGCACCGCCATCCAGACGCCGGACGTGCAGGTCGCCACCCGGCCGATGCGCCGGTTCGTCATCGCCCACCAGATCGGCGCCTATCTGTTCAACGCCGCGGTCATCGCCCTCGGTGTCAACGTGGCGGCGGGGCTGATGGGCGGCGCCTGAGGGCGCGGACCGTGGAGCGGCAAACGCCGGTGCCTCGTCCGGGCAATAAAAAAGAGCGGGACCGAAGTCCCGCTCTTCTTCATCGAAAGGAATGTGCGGCCGTTCAGCGCTGCGCGGCGGGGGAAGGGGCGACCGGAGCGGGCGCCTGCCCGGAGGCACTGGCCTGCACGTTGCTCACCGGCTTGGGCAGGATCACCACCTTGGTGCCCACCTTCACGCGGTCGTAAAGGTCTTCCACGTCATTGTTGAGCATGCGGAAGCAGCCCGAGGACACGAACTTGCCGATGGTCTGCGGCTCGTTGGTGCCGTGGATGCGGTAGACGGTGCCGCCGAGATACATGGTGCGCGCGCCCAGCGGATTGCCGGGGCCGCCGGCCATGAAGCGCGGCAGATAGGGCTGGCGCTGGATCATCTCGGACGGCGGACGCCAGTCGGCCCATTCCTTCTTGCCGGTGATCTTCTCGGTGCCGGCCCAGGTGAAGCCCTCGCGGCCGACGCCGATGCCGTAGCGGACCGCCTTGCCGTTGCCCAGCACGTAATAGAGGTAGGTGTTGGGGGTATCGATGACGATGGTGCCGGCGGGCTGGGTGGTCACATAATCCACCGTCTGGCGACGGAAGCGCTCGGCCACCGGCTCGGTGGGATCGACGTTCTCGATGCGCGGGCCGGACGGCGCTTCCTGGGTGCCGGGCACCACGGAGGCGTTGGATTCATAGACGCCGGCGGGCGGGGTCACGGCCTGCTGGCCGGCCGCGTCGTAGCCCTGCTGGCCGTAGCTCTCCTGCTGGCCATAGGG
>JAFIHR010000030.1 GCA_017849325.1 Xanthobacter autotrophicus
TACCAGACGACATCCCCGGTGAGCTGGAAGGCGAAGCCGCTGGCGAGGCCCTGATACCATCCGGTCTGCAGGTCGAGCTTCCAGCGGTTCTCGCCGAGGTTCAGCGCCTCCCCGGCGCTGTACTGGCCGAGGGGCACGAACAGATAGGGCATGATGCCGATATAGGTCTGCGTGGCCTTGTTGTTCACCACCCACACGGTGGTGGCGAGGATGGGATCCCCCAGCCCCGCGGCCGCGTCGAACTCCGTGCCGCCGATCCGCCCGTTGTAGAGCGTCCCGGCCGGGATCAGCACCTGCGGCGCCACCAGAACGCCGCCGATGTCGAAGTAATGCACGTAGCGCAGGATATCGACGTAGGAATCAAGGCCCGTGCCGTCCGACAGCGTCAGGCCGGACGTGCTCTCATATTGGCTGCGCGTGGCATACTGGCTGTAGAAGACCAGCAGGTTGGTGCCGGCCGGCGCCGGCAGGTAATCGCTGGAATTGACGTCGGCCGCGCGGGCCAGGCCCGTCATCAGCGGCGAAGCCGGCGGAAAGGCCGGCGCTCCAAGGGCGGGTCATGGTTCCTCTCGGGTTTCTCGTTGGTTGCCGGCGCGGTTCGTGCGCGGGCCGCAGGACCACCCCGCGTGCGGGGATCGATGGGTCAGGCCCGCAGGCGGGCGAGATTCTGCAGAACCGCTTCCGGCTCCGTTCCCACCGGGATCTCGGCGAAATAGAACTGGCCGGCGCCGAGCGCGGCGAGGGGCGCGCCGCTCCACAGCGACCCGCTGACGTCGAGCCCCAGCGCCAGATCCCCGCCCTGGGGCGGAGCCGGCGAGATGACCGTATCGAAGTCTTCCGCCGTCCGGCCCGGGCTGCCGCGCAGCGCAAGACCCCACCGATAGTGGCGCGCCACGTTCACGAGCGTGCGGTAGGCCGCGCCGTCGCCGTCGCCGGCAGCGTCGGCCTCGTCCTCCAGCAGGAGCCCGCCGATGGGCAGGTGGGAGACCGCGCGCGCCAGATCCGCCATGTACATGGCCGCGTCCTCGATCGCGTCCGCGTCGATCTCCAGGCCGTCGCGGCCGGCGAGGCCCGCCGCCTCGGCCAGCCAGCGCCGGGGCGCCGGCATCGCCAGCACCAGCGGCGTCTGTCCGCGCAGGCTCGCGGCCACCGCCTCCACCACCTCGGCCAGCAGCTTGCGCGGCCCCTCCTCCTCCAGCATGCGCTTCAGGGGGAAGGTGGGGCGCTTCTTCGACCCCAACTCCGCCTTGAGCGCCGGGTGGCGCGCCACCCAGGAGCGGTAGAGATCGCCCACGTCCACCACCCCCACGTCGGGGCGCAGCAGGCCATGGGCCTGGTTGAAGAAGGCGAGATAGCCGGCGGCGCTCTCCCACGGGTCGCCGGCCTCGCCGAGCAGGAGCCGCCGGGCATAGCCCGACGACTTCAGCCACACGCGGATGCCGGGCACCCCGGAGGGCCGGGGCAGGTCATCGGTGAGGCGTGGGCTCATTGCTTCTCCCCTCCCATGCCTCCGAGGGCGGAAAGCCGCGCCTCCAGCTCGGCGATGCGCACGTCCTTGGGATGGGGCATGTAGTTCGGCCGCGGGGTGTCGGCGGCACGGGTCTTCTCCGGCGCGCCCATGTAGAGCACCGAGACGTCGTCGCCCCAGGCGCCGAAATACTGGAGGTGGGACGGCGGGGTGGGCTTGCTCCAGTCCTTCACGAACTGGGAATAGGGCCGCGAGCGGGCGATGCGGGCCTTGCGCTCGGCGGCGCGCGCCTCCTGCGTGGCCGCCTCGTCGATGGCGAGCGTCGCGGCATCGAACACCACCTTGTAGAGGCGGGCCGCCACCGCCGGAGAGATCAGCCCCTCCTCGATGTCCTTGATGACCCCGGCGGGATCGCGCTCCAGAAGATCGCCGTAGCCGGCGCCGGCGCCCTGCGAGATCATGAACAGCTCGCCGCGCTTCGATATCTCGAAGCCCATGCCCATGTGGTAGGTGGTGTAGCTCGCGCCCTCGAAGGGCTGCTCGTTCATGATCTCCTCGATGGAGTGCTTGAACTTCTCCGGCGTGTTGAGCAGCACGTCGTAGACGTCCACGCCCTTCACCTTGGAGAGCGGGTAGCAGCCGCAGGCATAGCCGCCGAACAGGCCCTGGAGCGGCGGGATCTTGGCGCCCTGGCAGGTGGTCATGAAGCCCCACTGCTCGGAATCCTTGGTCGCCACCATCATGGTGTAGCCCTGGCCGCCGCGATACTTGCCGGGGGCGATGGCATCCCGCGTCATCTTCTTGGAGACGAGCTGGAGGAAGGGCACCTCTTCTTCGTTCAGCTCCTGCTCGCCGATGTCCGCCATGGTGGCGAAGATGGGGGCGAGCGCATGCTCGCCGTCGCGGTCCACGGTGGCGCCGGCGCCCATGCCGTTGAGATCGGCGCACAGGTTGCCGAGGGTCTCGCCATGCTGGGACACGCCGCCCCAGATGAAGGTGTTGATCATGTTGAAGGTGGGCGCATGCACCTTCGTGAACTTCTCCGGGCAGGAATAGAGGAACTTCGCCACCGCGTGCTGGCCCGCCGTGAAGCCGGTGAAGATGGACATCAGCGACTGCGAGTTGGGCGCGTCGTAGGAGCAGTTGACGATGGAGTGCGGGTCGGTGATGACCTCGATGGGCGCGAACGCCGCCTGGCCGCGCGGCAGGTCCGGCCACACGTAGCAGAGGAACACCTGCGCCAGCATGCCCTTGAGGCCGGCGACGATGGTGTTGGTGGCGCGGTTGGTGAATTCCGGCGCCGAGCCGCGGAAATCGAAGATCAGCCGGTCGCCGGTCTTGGTCAGCTTGCAGTTGATCTTGACGACGCAGTTCTCGCGCAGGGTGGAGTCCTGGATGATGTAGGTGCGCACCGTCATGTCCGGCCACTCGGAGACGCGGCGCTTCACCTCGGCGCGCACGTTCTCCATGGTCAGGCGGAGCGTGGAGATGAGGGCCTCCGGGCCGTCGGTGTTCAGAGTCTCCTCGATGCGCTGCTTGATGCGCAGGCAGGCGAAGAGCTTCACCTTCATGTCTTCATACTGCAGCTTGGGCTCGCGCACCGAATTCTGCAGGAAGGTGAGGATGTCGCGCTTGATCTGGTAGTTCTCCACCACGCGGAAGGGGCTCATCTTGAGGCCCTCGTCCGAGGGGCTCTCCGCCATGGACGGCATGCCGCCGGGCTCGATGGCGCCGTTCTCGCCCTCGTGCACCGTGGAGGCGACCCAGCACACCAGCCGGCCCTTGTGGAAGATCGGCACGATCATCGACTGGTCGGTGTTGTGCACGTTGCCGTAGCGGCTGTCGTTGTGGATGAAGCCGTCGCCCTCGCGCACGCCGACGGTGGGGTCGTTCATCCAGTTCTTGATGATGAACTTGATGGGATGGTGCACCAGCGCCGAGAAGATCAGCACGCCGCCGGCGGAAGCAATGGCAAGATCACCGGA
>JAFIHR010000221.1 GCA_017849325.1 Xanthobacter autotrophicus
ATAGCTCGGGCAGGAGGTGGAGCAGCAGGCGCACAGGATGCACTCGTAGAGGCCGTCGAGCTTCTCGCGGTCATCCTTCGACTGGCGCCATTCCTTCTCGGGAGAAGCGGTGTCGGTCTGCAGCCAGGGCTCGATGGAGGCATGCTGGGCGTAGAAGCGGGTGAGGTCGGGGATGAGGTCCTTCACCACCGGCATGTGCGGCAGCGGATAGACCACCACCTGCCCCTTCACCAGCACCTCGTCCATGCCCTTGGTGCAGGCCAGCGTATTGGTGCCGCCGATGTTCATGGCGCAGGAGCCGCACACGCCCTCGCGGCAGGAGCGGCGGAAGGTCAGGGTCGGGTCGACCTTGTTCTTGATGTAGATGAGGCCGTCCAGGACCATGGGGCCGCAATCGTCGCGGTCCACATAATAGGTGTCCATGCGCGGGTTGCGGCCGTCGTCCGGGTTCCAGCGGTAGATGCGGAACTCGGTCAGCGTCTTGGCACCCTGGGGCTTCGGCCAGACCTTGCCCGGCGTGACCTGGGAATTCTTCGGCAGAGTGAATTCAACCATGGGGTCGTCCTAAATCGCTGAGGCGGTCACTGGCCGCCCGAGAAATGCCGTGGCAGCGCGCGCCCCGCGATCGGGGCGCGCCGCCGGTCAGTACACGCGCTTCTTCGGCTCGATGTACTGGATGTCGTTGGACAGGGTGTAGGTGTGCACCGGGCGGTCATCGAGGCGCACCGCGCCCGTCGCCGTATCGAAATAGGCGAGGGTGTGCTTCATCCAGTTCACGTCGTCGCGCTCGGGGTAATCCTCGCGCGCATGGCCGCCGCGGCTCTCCTTGCGGGCGTTGGCGCCCTCCATGGTGACGATGGCCTGGGCGATGAGGTTGTCGAACTCCAGCGTCTCGACGAGATCGGAGTTCCACACCAGCGAGCGGTCGGTGACGCCGATGTCGCTCGCGTCGTTGTAGACGTCGTGGATCAGCTTGCACCCTTCCTCCAGCACATCGCCGGTACGGAAGACGGCGCAGTTGTTCTGCATCACCTTCTGCATGGCGAGGCGCAGCTCGGCCGTGGGGGTGGAGCCCTTCGCGTAGCGGAACTTGTCGAGGCGGCTGAGGGCGAGCTCGGCGCTGTTGGCCGGCAGGGCCTGGTGCTTCTCGCCGGGCTTCACCAGCTCGGCGGCGCGCAGGCCGGCGGCGCGGCCGAACACCACGAGGTCGATCAGCGAGTTGGAGCCGAGGCGGTTGGCGCCGTGCACCGACACGCAGGCGGCCTCGCCGATGGCCATCAGGCCGGGCACCACCTTGTCCGGATCGCCGCTGCGCTTGTCCAGCACCTCGCCGAAGTAGTTCGTGGGGATGCCGCCCATGTTGTAGTGGACGGTCGGGATCACCGGGATCGGCTCGCGGGTCACGTCCACGCCGGCGAAGATCTTCGCGCTCTCCGAGATGCCGGGCAGGCGCTCGTGGAGGATGGCGGGATCGAGATGGTCGAGGTGGAGGAAGATGTGGTCCTTGTTCTTGCCGACGCCGCGGCCTTCGCGGATCTCCATGGTCATGGAGCGCGAGACCACGTCGCGGGAGGCAAGGTCCTTGGCCGAGGGGGCATAGCGCTCCATGAAGCGCTCGCCCTCGGAATTGGTGAGGTAGCCGCCCTCGCCGCGCGAGCCCTCGGTGATGAGGCAGCCCGAGCCGTAGATGCCGGTGGGATGGAACTGCACGAATTCCATGTCCTGCAGCGGCAGGCCGGCGCGCAGCACCATGCCGCCGCCGTCGCCGGTGCAGGTATGGGCCGAGGTGGCGGAGAAATAGGCGCGGCCGTAGCCGCCGGTGGCCAGCACCACGAGATGGGCGCGGAAGCGGTGGATGGTGCCGTCGTCGAGCTTGATGGCCACCACGCCGCGGCAGCGGCCCTCCTCATCCATGATGAGGTCGATGGCGAAATATTCGACAAAGAACTCGGCCTTGTGCTTCAGCGCCGCGCCGTAGAGCGTGTGCAGCATGGCGTGGCCGGTGCGGTCCGCCGCGGCGCAGGTGCGCTGGGCGGTGCCCTTGCCGAAATGCGTGGTCATGCCGCCGAACGGGCGCTGGTAGATCTTGCCGTCCTCGGTGCGGGAGAAGGGCACGCCCCAGTGCTCGAGCTCGTAGACCGCGGCCGGCGCGTTGCGCACCATGTATTCGATGGCGTCCTGGTCACCCAGCCAGTCCGACCCCTTCACGGTGTCGTACATGTGCCATTCCCACTTGTCCTCGCCCATGTTGCCGAGCGAGGCGGCGACGCCGCCCTGGGCCGCCACGGTGTGGGAGCGGGTGGGGAACACCTTGGTGATGCAGGCGGTGCGCAGGCCGGCTTCCGAGCAGCCCACCACGGCGCGCAGGCCCGCGCCGCCGGCGCCCACCACGAGCACGTCGTAGGTGTGATCCTCGATGGGATAGGCGGCGCCGTTGATGCCGGGGGCGGCGGCCCCGTTGGTCGCGGTATCGGCCATGTGTCAGCCTCCCAGGCTGATCTTGAGCACGGCGAAGGCGCCGGCGAGAGCAATCGCGGTGGTGAAGAAGGTGTTGGCGATGATGAGCAGCACCTTCAGGCCTTCAGCGTGCACATAATCCTCGATCACCACCTGCATGCCGATGCGCATGTGGATGGAGACCGACAGCAGCGTCAGGAGGATGATGACGGCCACGAACGGATTGCCCAGCATCGCCCGGGTCTCGGCATAGCTCGCGCCGGCGAGGCTGATGACGATGATGATGAAGGCGACGGTGAGGATGAGGTTGGCCAGGGCGGTGAGGCGCTGGACGAAGAAGTGCTCGGTGCCCGAGCGGGCGGAGCCGAGGCCGCGCACGCGGCCGAGGGGCGTGCGCATGGGCGCGTGGGTCGGATTGCTCATGATGCCTCTCCTCAGGCCTTCAGCGCGAGGCCGATGGCCCACACGACGAGGGTCAGCACCACGGAGCCGGCGAGGGTCGCCTTGGCGAGGAGCTCCCGCTCCTGCGGGCCGAAGCCGTGGATCATGTCCCAGATGAAGTGGCGGATGCCGCCGATCGCGTGGTGCAGCAGCGCCCAGGTCAGGCCGAACAGGACGATGTAGCCGATGAAGGAGCCGGCCACCGAGCTGAAGGTGGCGAAGCCATCGGGCGATCCGGCGGCGGCCAGCAGCCACCACACGAAGATGACCATGCCGAAATAGAGGCCCACGCCCGTGATGCGGTGCACGATGGACATCATCATCGTGAACAGCGGCTTGTAGATCTGCAGGTGAGGCGAAAGGGGGCGCTCGACGCGCGACGGACTATCGGCCATGGGCCTCCTCCAAAAATCGACCGATCAGGTAGCTCAATCGTGGCCAGTTCGCAACAATTCCAAAGCGAAAAAGCGTCAGCTTGATGCGCTCAAAGTGTCGGCAGGGCAAGGCTTTTCGGGATCGGTCCTACGACGAAGGTTCGATATGCCGGCCGGGCAAGCCCGGCGGGCGGGCGCTTTTTCCGGCCCCGCAAGCGCCGCGCGCCGCCGGATCGCCGATCCCCGAAGCGCGGCCGATGAAGCGTCGCGGCAGGGACGAAGGCCGCGACAGGGGGCCAGAAACGACTGCAGCGCCGAAGCGATCGGCGCTGCAACCTGAACTCCGTCGAGGCGGTCCGTCCGCGTCAGAAGCGGTAGGTCACGCCGGTGGCGACCAGCCACGGGTTGAGCTGGGCGGTGCCGGTGACCGGGAGGGCGCCGTTGGCCACCACGTCGAAGTCGGGCTCGAGGTAGAGCTTCTTCACGTCGAAGTTGATGCCCCAGTGCCGATCGAACATCCAGTCGAAGCCGACCTGCAGGGCGACGCCCCAGGCATTGTTGACCGAGAGGTCCTGGTGCGGCCAGGTGGCGTCCTGGTTGTAGAAGATGGTGTAGTTCACGCCGACGCCGACGTAGGGCTTGAAGGCGCCCATGTTGTTGAAGTGGTACTGCAGCATCAGGGTCGGCGGCAGGATCCAGGTGGTGCCCACCTCGCCCAGGCCGGCGATGGACTGCTCGGCGGTGATGGTCGACTTGGTGGTGCCGAGGACGAGCTCGGCGGCCAGGTTCTCGGTGAAGAAGTAGCTGATATCGAGCTCAGGAACGATCGAGTCGGAATAGCTGAGGCTCGACCCCGGGATGTGCGACTGCACGCCGTAGAAATCGACGGTGTTGACCGTGGCGCCGCTCTCCGGGATCACGCCGAGGGCGCGCACGCGGATCATCCACGGGCTCAGCTCTTCGACCACGGGAGCCTTCGTGGGATAGTCCAGATCAGCCGCGAGCGCCTCGCCCGCAACGAGCGTCGCCAGCCCAGCCGCCAGAAGCGTCGCCATGCCAATCCGCGCCATACCCCACTCCCAAGTCTTGATGAAATGTCTGTGATCGAGACTTTTACCAGACCCTCACAAATCCGTTTGATCTAAATCAAAGGTTGCTGCGATCGGCCGGTGAGTGTGGCGTGAGGGCCACAGATGCGCCCCGCCCTCGCCACACTCTGGCGGCAATGCCGCATCCGCGGGGCGGACACGAAAGCGAAGATTCGATAGGATTCCGACCCCATGATGTGGCTTTCGCGCACGGCGCCCATGCGGCCGGGGCCCGGATGTGACTCTTTCGTCGTAGATCCAGGAGAAAGGGCGCGCCGGCCCAAATGCGGCGCCCGACTCAGCGGGGCTGGGCCCGGAACGGCGTTGCGTCGCTTTGGATTGCCGGCGCGCCGCTGGGGCGCCCGCCTGCTGGCCGCCTGCGCGCTCGTTGCGGGAGTGGCGCTCCCGGCCGCGTCCGCAACGGCGGGCAGCCTGCGCACCGAACAGATCCGCGTCGGCAAGGAGCAGCGCCCCTATCTCATCCTGACGCCGGATGGCCCGCCCGGGCCGCGGCCGGTGGTGGTCGCGCTGCACGGCGCGATGCAGACGCCCGAGAGCTTCCGCGCCTATTTCGGCCTCGATGCCGCGGCCGAGGCGCACGGCTTCGTCGCGGTCTATCCGGAAGGCGACGGGCGGGTGTGGAACGACGGGCGCCCCGCCGCCATGCGCCTCAAGGCGGTGCTGCGCCCGGGGGACGATGTCAGCTTCCTGGTGCTGCTGGTGCGCAAGCTCGTCGCCGAGGGCATCGCCGATCCGAACCGCATCTATCTGACCGGCATCTCCAACGGCGGCTTCATGGTCCAGCGCATGGCCTGCGAGCATGCCACGCTGTTCGCCGCCTATTCGGTCATCATGGCCACCACGCCGGCCAACTACCGGGAGGAATGCCACCCGGCCCGCCCGGTGCCCATCATGTTCATCCACGGCAGCGCCGACAGCGTCATCGCCTATGACGGCTTCTGGACCCCGGTGGGCGCCACCCTCTCGGCGCCCGACAGCGCCCGCCTGTTCGCCAGGATCAACGGCTGCTCCGCCGAGGCCAGCCGCAAGCTGCCCGATCTCGATGCCTTCGACGGCACCTCGGTCTCCGAGCGGCGCTGGTCGTCGTGCCGCGACGGCGCGGACGTGGTGCTGATGCGGGTGGCGAACGGCGGCCACCAGCCGCCGGTGCGGGTGGACACCAAGCCGGATCTCGCCACGCCGTTCCTCGGCCTGCGCAGCCATGACATCGATTCGGGCGAGGAGGTGTGGCGCTTCATGTCCGCCTTCTCCCTCGCCCCGCCAGCCCCGGCGGGCAGCGCCATGGGCTATTCGGGCACGCCCTTCCCGGGTGGCTTCGCCGCGCCCGGGGGTTCCGCCGGCCGGCCCGCGGAGCAGGACGCCGGCGCTCCGGCGGCCGGTTCCCCGACCGCCGGCATGCCCCTGAACGTGCCGCTGCCCGTGCCGGTTCAGCGCGGGATCAGCACCCAGTAGTCGAGGTCGAGGATCACGTTCGGCTGGTACTCGTCGCCGGTCTTCAGGGGGAAGTCGGCGGTGGGGTGGTCCTTGGTGGCCACGGTGCGCACCCGGAGCGCGCCCACGTCGTCGCGGCCCGGCAGGGGCTGCGTGTCGAGGATCTCGCTCCAGGCGAACACGGTCATGCCGGCGAACAGCGGCGAGACGTGCCGCCCGCCGTTGATGGCCGCCACGTGGAAGGCGTTGGCGAGCCCGTTGAAGGAGAGCGAGCGGGCCAGCGAGATGACGTGCCCGCCGTAGATCAGCCGGCGGCCGAAGCGGCCCTGGCCTTCGGTGAACTGGTTGAAATGCACCTTGGCGGTGTTCTGATAGAGGCGGGTGGCGATCATGTGCTCCGCCTCCTCCACCGTCATGCCGTCCACATGATCGATGCGCTCGCCCACGGCATAATCGCCGAAGCGGGCCTCGGAGCCAGAGAGGTCGTAGCGCCAGCTCGCGGTGTCGAGCACCGGCACGGCCGCGCCCAGTGCATCGGGCGCCAGCGCCGACGGCAGGGTCGGCACGGTCGCGGCGGGCGCCGGCCGGGCGAGGTCCGCCTTGCGCACCATCACCCAGCGCACATAGTCGAGCACCTCGGTGCCGTGCTGGTTGAAGCCGGTGGAGCGCACGTAGACGACGCCGCTCTGGCCGTTGGAATTCTCCTTGAGGCCGATCACCTCCGACACCGCGGTGAGCGTGTCGCCGGGATAGACCGGGGCGAGGAAGCGCCCGCCGGCGTAGCCGAGATTGGCCACCGCATTCAGCGAGATGTCCGGCACCGTCCTGCCGAACACCACGTGGAACACCAGCAGGTCGTCCACCGGGGCGCGCGGATAGCCCAGCGCCGCGGCGAAGCTGTCGGCCGACTGCACGGCGAAGCGCGTGCCGTAGAGCGCGCTGTAGAGGCTCACGTCACCCACGGTGACGGTGCGCGGCGTGGCGTGGCGGATCACCTGGCCGACGGTGAAATCCTCGAAGAAATTGCCCTTGTTCGTCTTGCTCATCTTGCTCCCCCGAAGGACGGGGCCAATGTGGCAGAGGCGATGGGCGGGATGCAACGGGCGCGGTCTGCGTCCATGGTCGCGGCTGCGCGCGGGCGGCGGAGACCTCGGGTTGATGCCCCTGAGTGCTTGACGCAGCGCGTGCCGCCGTGCTCATGGGCCGGTGCACAGGGGCGGGAGGGCGACGTGTCGGGATCGGCGAGCCAGAAATTGTCGTTTCAGGCCATGATTTTCACGGCCTGCCTGTTTCCCTTCTACATCCTGGCGGCCACCCTCACCAATTCGGCGGCCATCCTCACCGACCTGCTCGCCACCTCCTTCGACCTCACGGCGCTGACCGCCTGCTGGCTGGTGCTGAGGCTCGCCCACAATGCCAATGCCGGGCGCTACGCCTACGGCCTCGGCAAGCTGGAGAACCTCGCCGAGCTGATGATCGCGCTGCTGCAGACCATCCTCGTGGTCATCGCCGGCACGCGGGCCATCACCCGGCTGATCCATCCCGAAGGGGTGAGCGGAGCGGAGCTCGGCCTGCTCGTGGTGGCGGCGGCCATCACCGGCAACGTCATCCTGAACCGCAAGGCGACCCGCCTCGCCCACGAGACCAAATCCCCGGTGCTGGCGGCGCAGGCCCGGGTGCACCTCGTCTCGGCCACCTCCAGCACGGCGGTGTTCGTGGTGACCGCCATCACCTCGGTGTTCAACGAGGTGTACTGGATCTTCTACCTCGATCCGCTCGCCTCGTTCGTGGTGATCGGCTTCATGCTCTACAACATCTTCGCCATGCTCACGAACTCGGTCTCCTCGCTGCTCGACCAGGCGATCGACGAGGCGGGGCAGCTGCGCATCCTGCGGGTGCTGACCGCCCATTTCGACGATTTCGACGAATTGGGCGACATCCGCACCCGGCAGTTCGGCGGCAAGATGTTCGTCGAGCTCCACCTCGGCTTCGAGAACGACTGGACCGTCGCCCACGCCCGCGAGGTGGTCGCGCAGCTTTCGGACGCGGTGCGCAAGGAGTTCGCCGACGCCGGCGACGAGGCGGAGGTGGCGGTGGTGCTGCTGCCGCTACGCGGGGCGCCCCTCGCCAGCCCTGCCGCCGCCCCCGCCGGGGCGTGAGAACCCGGCGGGACGCTGCTGCGGCTCTGGGCGTCAATGGTCCGAAAGATTGACCTCGTCGGACCATTCGCCCGGCACTTCCTTGACGATGGCCTGGCCGCAGATGACGCGGCCCTGCACCGGATCGAAGGTGAGGGTCGGCGCGCCGTGGAGCTGCCAGCCCTTGTTGAGCGCCGCCGAGACGCGCTTGCAGAAGGCGGTGTCATCCGGCCCGGTGAGATATCGATAGAGCTTCATGGGTTGCGTCCTCGGGCCGGACCGCGAGCAGGTCCGGCCGTGTTCGAAGCGGGGCGGCCGAGAGCCGTCCTGAATAGCGGGCCACCCGTCAGGCGCGGGCGGCGATGGCGTCGGCCAGCGCCACGGTGCGCTTCGCCATCTCGGCGTGGAGCAGCTCCACCATCCGCCCGTCGAGGGTGATGACGCCCTTGCCCGCATTCTCCGGCAGCGCGAAGGCGTCGATGATGGCGCGGGCCCGCGCCACGTCGGTCTGCGGCGGGCTGAAGGCCTCGTTGCAGGGCTCGATCTGGGTGGGGTGGATCAGCGTCTTGCCGTCCATGCCCATCTCGACGCCCTGGGCACATTCGGCCTTGAAGCCGTCCATGTCCTGGAACTGGTTCCACACGCCGTCGAGCACGTCGATGCCGTAGATCCGTGCCGCCGCCACCACCATGGACAGCCAGGCCACCATGGGCGCGCGCCCGGGCACCAGCGCGGCGCGGGTCTCCTTGGCGATGTCGTTGGTGCCGAGCACGAACACCGACAGCCGGCTGAGGGGATTGGCGGCGCAGGCGGCGATGGCCTTGATGTCGAGAATCGCCAGCGGCGTCTCGATCATGGCCCACACCCGGGTGGTCTCGGGCACGCCGAGGGCGGCAAGACGCCGGCCCACGGTCTCGAGCTGCTCCACCTTGTCCACCTTCGGCAGCAGGATGGCATCCGGCGCGGCGGACGCGGCGGCATCCAGATCGTCCGAGCCCCAGGGCGTGTCGAGGCCGTTGATGCGGATCACCACCTCGCGCGGGCCGAAGCCGCCGGCCTTGACCGTCTCGACCACCCGGCCGCGGGCCTCCACCTTGGCATCGGGAGCGACCGAATCCTCCAGATCGATGATCACGCCGTCGGCGGGCAGGGTGCGCGCCTTCTCCAGCGCACGGGCATTGGCTCCCGGCATGTAGAGGACGCTGCGGCGCGGGCGGATGGTCATGGGCGGGGTCCTTGTCCGTTTCGAAGGCGTCGAAACTTAAGCCGCGCCTGCGTGCGCGCAAAGGCCCGTTCACAGCCGGCGCGGCAAACTTTTCGCCAAGGCCGGGCCTGGCAGGACCTCAGGGGGCCGCGGACGGCGATGCCGCGGTACCGGCCGCAGCGGGCGGCGGCGATTCGGCAGGCGGCTCGGGCGGCGGCCAGGAGAAATCGTCGGCCCGCCCCCGCACCGGATCGGGCGGCACGCCGTCCCGGAGCGCCCGCGCGGCGTCGCTCGCTGCCAGCGAGACCGGCTTGGCGGCGGTGTCGCCCCGCTCCCTGTCGCCCTGCGGCCCGCCGGCGAGCGACAGGGCGCTGCGCGCATCGAGATCGTCCGCGCCGTTGGCGGGCTTGGCCGAATCGGAGAGGAAGCGGTTGAGGTCCTTCTGCACGAAGAAGGCGAGCTTGTCGGCGCCGGCGCGAGTGAACCGCAGCCCGTCGTTGAGCCGCAGGCGCCGGCGCTGGCCGTCCACCGCGGGGCCGAACACGAAATATTTGCCGTCCTCGTCGGCGAAGCCGTCCCACACGTCGGTGAAGACGAGGCCGGCCCGGGCGGCGCGGGTGCGCAGCAGGTCGTTGAGGCGGGCGTAATCCGCATTCAGGCCGTCGTCGGCCGCCGGCGCGAGGCCGACCACCACCACCCGGCGCGCCTTCTCCCGGAGGAAGGCCAGCACCTCGTCCACCCGGCGGGCGTAAAGCTCCATCCAGCGTTCGGTCATCGGCTCGACGGTGAGCTCACCGTCCTTGATGGGCCGGATGTCCTCCGAACCGAGCGCGACCACCGTCACGTTCGCCTGGGCAGCGGCAAGCGCGGCCGGCGCCTTGGCGATCCAGTCGGCGGGAGAGGCGAGGAAGCCGCTGCCGTCGGCGATGCTGCCGATGACCGCGACCGTCTTGTCATCGGTCACATAGGCGTCCGCGAGCCCATCGGCGATCTGGTCGGCCATACGGTCTCCCAGAACCAGGACGAACTGGGTCGGGACCGGACGCTGGTCGCGCTGTGCGTCGGCGGCGCTGGCAAAGACTTCGCCCTCCGCTTCCACCGGGGCGGCCGGCACGCGCTTGCGGCTCGGCGGGGCGCTGTGCTGGGGCTGCGGCGCGGCGGACTGGGTGCGCGGCGCCGATCGCTGGGCGGGGCGCCCGTCGGGCTGCTGATAGGGCTGGAAGAGGTTGCCGCCCCACCAGCTGCGCTCGGGCGCGCGGCGTTGGCGCTGCGGCTGCTGCTGGGGCACATTGGCCGGGGGACGCAGGAAGAAGAAGAAGTCGTTCTGCTGCGCCAACGCCGCCGGCGCCGGAAGCGCCGTCAGGCCGAAGAGCACGAGCGCGACCCGGCCGATGGCGCGCGGCGGGCGGATTCGGGAGAGCAGGCCACCTGCGTGCGTGGTACCGCCTGCGAGGGCGGCCCGCACCGCGGCGAACCGGAGGGGCGATAGGGAGCGGGCTCCGCGCGGCCCAGGCGCACCTGCCGCCAGGAGGCCGTTCACCGCTGAAGGACGGCGCTCATCCCCCCGCGCGCCAGCGCAAGTCCGCTCGACGGCCGGACAGAGGCACACGCCAGCATCCGCGTCCTCGCCTGCAGGCGCCCGCGACGGATGAAGAGGGGGGTGGGAGCTGGCGCACCGCATGGCACTAGCTTTGGCCCAGCAGGATGGCGCTTTCAAGGTCCCGGACCGGATTTCTGCCGTTACCGCGCTCCCGGGGGACAAAACGCAACGGCCGCACCCGAAGGCGCGGCCGGCAATTCCATCGGTCCAATCCGCGGCGCGGGCCGGCCTCAATTGAGGCGGGTCTTCACGTCGTCGATGGCCTTGGCGATGAGGCGCTCGCCCGCATCGCCCTTGGCGGCGACGGCGAGCAGGCCCTCGGCGGCCTTGGACGCGGCCTCGGCGGCGATGGCCTTCACATCGGCCAGGGCCTGATGCTCGGCCTGGGCGATCTTCTCCTCGGCCATCTTGGTGCGCCGGGTGACGAAATCCTCGAGCTTCGCCTTGGCTTCGGAGGCGAGGCGCTCGGCCTCGGCCTTGGCCGCGGTCACGATGGATTCGGCCTCGGCCTCCGCCTCGCGCTGCTTGCGCTTGAACTCGGCCACCAGCTTCTGCGCCTCTTCCTTGAAGCGGCGGGCCTCGTCGAGCTCGGCGGCGATGCGCTTGCTGCGGGTATCCAGCGCGGAGGCGATGCCGCGCGGCGCGCCGACATAGATGAGAATGCCGACGAACAGGAGAAACGCGACGGCAACCCACAGCTCGGCAAGAGACATATCGGTCATTGCGGCACCCTCAAAATCTCTGCTGCCGCATCGCGGCTAGATCGTCTGCCGGCCGGCGCCGCCATCCAAGGCGGCGGGCCGAACCGAATTCAAAGCCCGTTTCAGGCGGCATCCTTGCTGGCGAGCACGCCATCCACCGCGCGCTCCACATCGGTCTGCGCCGGAGCGCTGCCGATGAGGGTCGAGACGATGGTATGGGCCGTGTCCACCGCGATGCCGCGCACATGGGTGAGCGCCTCGGTCTTGGTGGTGGCGATGCGCTGCTCGGCGGAAGCCAGCTTCTCCGCAAGCTCGGCCTCGAGGCTCTTGCGGTTGGCCTCGGCGTCGGCGCTCAGCTTGGCGCGGGTCTCGCCGGCGATGGTGTGCGCCTTGTTGCGCGCCTCGCTCAGCGACTTCTCATAGGCCGCCTGCGCCGCCTCGCTCTCCGTGCGGTGCTTCATCGCCTCTTCGAGATCGTCGGCGATGCGGTCGTGCCGCTCTTCGAGGATGCGGCCGATGCGCGGCAGCGTCACCTTGCTCATGAGGAAATAGAGCAGCCCGAAGCTCAGGGCGAGCCAGACGAACTGCGAGAGGAAGGTGGTGGAATCGAACGGCGGGAAGCCGCCGTGATGCTCGCTCGCCGGCTCGCCGGGAGCGTGCTCGAGCGGGCCGTGCTCGCCCGCGGCGGCGGGCGCATGGGCACCGGAGGCGGGATGAGCGGCTGCGGGAGCCGTCTCATGGGTTCCCTGGCCCGCGGGGGCGGTGGGAACGGCATGATCGGGGGTCGCCGCCTGGGCAAGCTGCTGGCCCACGACCGCCGGAGCGCGCAGCGCGGAGGACGAACCTTGAGGCTCACCTGCGGCCACCACGTGAGGGATGACCGAAAGGGCGAAGCCCGCCATCGCGAGCGCGACAGTCTGCTTCCACATGTTCTTCATGGCTCGTCCGCCTGGCTGCAATACCTCAAACAACAGCTCTTCGCGGCGCCGGCATCACGCCGAACGCCGCAAGATGCGCGGCCGATCAGGCCACGAAGAGCAGCACCAGGGCGACGACCAGCGCGAAGATGCCGAGACCTTCCGCGAGCGCCGCGCCGATGAACGCGCGGGCGAACTGGCCGTCAGAGGCCGACGGATTGCGCAGCGCGCCGGAAAGGAAGTTGCCGAAGATGTTGCCGACGCCGATGGCGGCGAGACCCATGCCAAGGGCGGCGAGACCGGCACCAATGAACTTACCAGCTGCGGGATCCATGGGACTGCTCCTTGAGAAATCTGGTTTTGGGAGGACTTCAGACGATGTGCGACGCGGATCCGGCCTCAGTGCCCCGGGTGGATCGCATCATTCAGGTAGATCGAGGTGAGCACCGCGAACACATAGGCCTGCAGCACCGCCACCAGAAGCTCCAGCGCGGTGAGCGCCACGATCATGAAGAAGGGCAGGGTCGCGCCGAACCAGCCGATGGCGCCTGCCGAGGCCAGGCCCACCACGAAGAAGCCGAACACCTTGAGGGCGATGTGGCCCGCCAGCATGTTGGCGAAGAGACGCAGCGAGAGGCTGATGGGGCGGGAGAGGAAGGACACCACCTCGATCACCACCAGGAACGGCAGGAGGAAGCCCGGCACGCCCGACGGCACGAACAGGCCCAGGAAGTGGGTGCCGTGCTTCATGAAGCCGTAGATCACCACGGTCGAGATCACCAGCACCGCCAGCGAGGCGGTGACGATCAGGTGGGCGGTGACCGTGAAGGTGTAGGGGATGAGCCCGAGGACGTTCGCCACCAGGACGAAGACGAAGAGCGAGAACACCAGGGGAAAGAACACCATGCCCTGGCTGCCGGCGGAATCACGCACCATCTTGGCGATGAATTCGTAGCCCATCTCGGCGACCGACTGCAGCCGGCTCGGCACCAGGGTGCGCCCGCGGGTGGCGAAGGTCAGGAAGAGGAAGATGAAGGCCACGATGCCGAACATGAACATCGCGGAATTGGTGAAGGAGACGTGCGCGCCATTGATGTTGAACAGGTCCAGATAATTCTTGATCTGGAACTGGTGGATCGGATCGACGGTCATCCGAACGCGCCCCCTCGATTGTGGCGGCTCTGCCGCCAAGCATCAGCCCCGGCCGAAGCCGTATCCTATGGCGGTCACGGCGCCCGGCCACTGGCGGGTTCCGCGCCACCGAAATTCCCCTGGGTCCCATCCGCAGCCCGCGCCCTTCAGGGCGCCCGGCCTCCGGATCTTCCGGAACCCGTTCCGCCGGGACCTTCACCGGCGGCACGCAACATGTTCATGACGCCGGCGGCAAAGCCGATCAGCGTGAAAATCAGAAGTCCCCACGGCGAAGCCGAGAAGACGTAATCGATCCCATACCCGATGGCCGAGCCCACCAGCACCCCGGAGACGAACTCCGCTCCCAGCCGGAAGGCGAGAGCAGCGCCGGACCTCGACGACGTCCGGTCCGACAGGGTCGGCTCGGCGGGCGCGCCTCGCGATTGGAGCTCGCTCAACTTCGCGTTGAGCTTGCCCAGCCGCGCGGATAGCTCGGCATCATCCGGCCGGGAGGCCGGTGCCCCGCCCTTTGCCTCGTGGCCGTCCCGTTTCGGGTCGTGTGAAGGCTCGGACATGGCATCCACCCCGGCTCCGGAGAAAGGCTGAACACCTTCCCCCTCGAAACCGCGGCGCACCATAGTTGCGTCAAAATTGAGTGTCAAGGCGCATGCATTTATACTTAAGTGGTTGAAATACAGCTAGAAAAATATGGCTGCGACATCCTGGGTGGTGCCTTGATCCGCCTAACCCGCCTCGCGCAGCCGTTCCGCCGCCTGAAGATCCACGGAAACCAGGCGCGAGACCCCCCGCTCCGCCATGGTCACGCCGAACAGGCGGTTCTGCCGCGCCATGGTGATCGGATTGTGGGTGATGGTGAGAAAGCGGGTGTCGGTGAGTCGGGTCATTTCGTCGAGCAGGATGCAGAAGCGCTCCACATTGGCGTCGTCGAGGGGCGCATCCACCTCGTCCAGCACGCAGATGGGCGCCGGATTGGTGAGGAACACGGCGAAGATCAGCGCCATGGCGGTCAGCGCCTGCTCGCCGCCGGAGAGCAGCGAGAGGGTCTGGGGCTTCTTGCCGGGCGGCTTGGCGATGATGTCGAGGCCGGCCTCCAGCGGGTCCTCCGCGTCGGTGAGCACGAGCTGCGCCTCGCCGCCGCCGAACAGGGTGTCGAACAGCTTCCTGAAATGGCCGTCCACCACGGCGAAGGAGGCCTGAAGCCGCTCGCGCGCCTCGCGGTTGAGGCTGGCGATGCCGGAGCGCAGGCGCTTGATGGCCTCCACCAGGTCGTCCCGCTCGGTGGTGAGCGAGACAAACTGGGCGTCCGCCTCCTCCAGCTCCACGTCGGCGCGAAGATTCACCGCGCCGAGCCGCTCGCGGTCGCGCTTCGCCCGCTCCAGCACGGCTTCGATGGCGGCGGCGTCCGGCAGATCGGCGCCGGGCGCAAGGCCGGCGGCTTCGCGGGCGACCTCGGGGGGGCCTTCCAGCGCGTCGGCGATGTCGCGCAGCGCATCGTCCCGGCGCTGCACCGCGCCTTCCAGCAGGGCCTCGGCACGGGCGCCCTCGGCACGGGCGGCGGACATGGCGTCGAGGGCGTCGCGGGCGGCCCGGTCGGCGGCGGCGAGGGCGGCCTCGCCTTCCGCAAGGCGATCGGCGGCGGCGCGGCGGGTGGCCTCCGCCTCCTCGAGGCTCGACAGCAGGGCGCGGCGCTGATGGAACAGCTGCGCCGGCGCCTCCTCCAGGGCGGCAAGCTCGTCGCGCGCCTCCTGCGCCCGGGCCTGCAGGGCCGCAAGGCGCGCCCCCGCGCCGCCCGCCCGCTCCTGCCAGGAGCGGCGCTCGGCGGCGATGGCATCGAGCCGCTTCAGCCGCGCCGCGCCGTCGCGGCGGAGGGCATCGACCACCGCACGCGCCTCGGCGAGCTGGGCGCGGCGCTCGCCGGCATCGGCCCGGGTCCGGGCAAGGTCGGCTTCCAGAAGATGGGGGGCGTCGAGGGCGGCGAGCTCGCCCTGCGCCTCTTCGGCAGCGGCCTCCGCCTCCTCGCGGGCGGCGGAAAGCCGCATCCGCGCCTCGGCCAGAGCGGAGAGGCGGGCCATGTGCTGGGCCGCCTTGCGCTCGGCGGCGGCGAAGGTGTCGCGGGCGGCCTCGGCGACCCGCTGGGCGGTGCGGCGGGTCTCGCGGGCCTCTCGCTCCCGCTCGGCGGCAAGGCGCAGCACCCCTTCCGTTTCGGCAAGCCCGGCACGGGCCTCCTCCACCGCGTCGCGGGCCGCCTCCACCTCCATTTCCAGATCGGCGAGCCGATTGCGCTCGGCAAGGCGCCGGGCGGCGGCGGTGGGGGCATGGGCGGCCGCCACCACGCCGTCCCAGCGCCACAGATCGCCCTCGCGGGAGACGAGGCGCTGGCCGCTCTTCAGGCGCGCCGCAAGATGCGGCCCGTCCGTCGCCGCGACGAGGCCGACCTGGGCGAGGCGGCGCAGCAGGGCGGGCGCGCCGGAAACGACCGCCGAGAGTGGCGCCGCCCCTTCCGGCAGCTCCGGATCCTCGGGCGAAGGCTCGGCCCCGGCCCAGCGGGCCGGCGCTTCCGCCGCCACCGGCAAGTCGAGATCATCCCCCAGCGCCGCACCGAGCGCCGTCTCATAGCCCTTCGCCACGGTGAGAAGATCGGCCACCGGCGGGAAGCGCTGGTCGGAGGCGGTGAGCAGCTTGGCGAGGGTGCGCGCCTCGGTGTCGAGGGCGCCGAAGCGCTTCTCCGCCTCGGTCACCGCCGGGCGATGCTCCTCCACGGCGCGGCGGGCGGCAGCATGGGCCGCTTCGGCCTCGGCGGTGGCCTCCTCGGCGTCCACCAGCGCCTCGCGGGCGGCCTCGGCGGCGGCGGCAAAATCCGCCAGGGCGCCGGTTCCCGCCTCCTTCTGCAGGCGGGCGTCCTCGGCCGCCACCGAGGCGCGCTCGGCGGCATTGCGCACCAGGCGGTCGCGGATCTCGCGCACCGCCTGCTCCAGGCTGGTGCGCCGCGCGCCGAGATCGGCGAACTGCGTGGTCTTCGCGTCCAGCGCCCGCTCGGCCTCCTCCAGCGCGGCCGCGGCCTCCTCCCGCCGGTCCTCCGCCATGGCCGCGGCCTCGGCGGCCTCCTCCTGCTCGGCGGCCAAAGCCTCGGCCTCCGCATCGAGGCGCTCCAGCACGCCGGAGGCGTCGGCCGAAAGGGCGTTCTCCCGCTCGTGGTCCTGATCGAGCTGGGCGAGGCGGCGCTCCAGATCCTGCCGGCGGGCGGCGATGCGTGCCTCCTCCTTGTCGAGCTCGGCGCGCGCCAGAGTGAGGCGCTGGAGCACGGCGGCGGCCTCCGCCTCGGCCTGGCGCAGGGGCGGCAGCTCATGGGCGGCGATGGCCTGAAGCCGCGCCGCCTCCGCCTGGATGCGGGTGGTCTCGGCGCCGCCGCGCTGGGATGCCTCCACCGCCCGCTCGGCCTCCGCGAGGGCCGTGGTGACGGCGCACCAGCGCAGCCACAGCAGCGTCGCCTCGCACTGGCGGATCTCGGCGGCCACCGCCCGATAGCGCACGGTCTGGCGGGACTGGCGCTTCAGGCTCTCCACCTGCGCCGCCATCTGGGTGATGACGTCCTCCAGCCGCGCCAGATTCTGCTCGGCGGCCTTGAGCCGCATCTCGGCCTCGTGGCGGCGGGCGTGGAGGCCGGCGACGCCGGCCGCCTCCTCCAGGATGCGGCGCCGGGCATTGGGCTTGGCGCCGACGATCTCGCCGATCTGGCCCTGCCGCACCAGCGCCGGCGAGCGCGCGCCGGTGGAGGCGTCGGCGAACAGCAGGTGCACGTCGCGCGCCCTGACGTCCCGTCCGTTGATGCGATAGGCGGAGCCGCCGCCGCGCTCGATGCGGCGCACCACCTCGAGCTGGTCCCATTCGTTGAAGGCGGCGGGGGCGGTGCGGTCGGCATTGTCGAGGTGCAGCACCACCTCGGCCGTGTTGCGCGCCGGGCGGCCGGTGGTGCCGGCGAAGATCACCGCGTCCATGTCGTCGGCGCGCATGGCCTTGTGCGAGCTCTCGCCCATCACCCAGCGCAGCGCCTCGACGAGATTGGACTTGCCGCACCCGTTCGGGCCCACCACGCCGGTGAGGCCGGGCTCGATCAAGAGGTCGGTGGGCTCGACGAAGGTCTTGAACCCGACGAGCCGCAGGCGGTTGAACTTCATGCCGGTTGAGGAAGCCTGGAGGTGGGGGCGGTGACGACGGCGGGTCGCGCCCCCCAAAGGTTAACGGTTGTGCTCCGCCGCACCCTGCCGCGCCTGCGCGCCGAGGGCAAGGCACCGGCCGGGCGGCCTCCACAATCGCGGGTTGGCCATCCCCAGCTCGCGACGGCGCGCCGCGCCCCGCCGAGCCGGGCGGAATCGCGCGCCACCGCAGGCCGGCGGGTTCCACCTGCCACGGGAAAAGGATAGAACCCTCGTCGATACCGATTGCAGTCACGCCCGCCGGGACCATCTTAGAGCCAGCCGAAGGTCGCCCGAGCGGTCGACCAGGCGGGTCGGCGGGAGCCGGCCAGGCGGGCCTTCGGGCGTGTTTCAGGGACGAGAGCACATGCTGGGTAACACTACGGGCACCCCGGGCGCGGCCAATGGCGGAGCGGCGCTGGACAACACCGTCACCGACGTCACCACCCAGAGCTTCATCGCCGACGTGATGGAGGAATCCAAGCGCCGCCCGGTGCTGGTGGATTTCTGGGCACCCTGGTGCGGCCCCTGCCGGACGCTGGGCCCGATCATCGAGAAGGTGGTGAAGGCCACCGGCGGCAAGGTGAAGCTCGTCAAGATGAACATCGACGACGAGCCGGCCATCCCGGGCAAGCTCGGCATCCAGTCGGTGCCCACCGTCTATGCCTTCTGGAACGCCCAGCCGGTGGACGGCTTCATGGGCGCCCTGCCCGAGAGCCAGGTGAAGGCCTTCGTGGACCGCGTGCTCGCCAATGCGGTGGCCGCCGGCACCGCCGACATGGAGGCGGTGTTCGCCTCGGCCGACCAGGCGCTGGCGGAAGGCGACCTCGTGGGCGCCAGCGAGATCTACAGCGCCATCCTCGGCGAGGAGCCTGCCAATCTGCGCGCCCTTTCGGGCCTCGTGCGCACCCAGGTGCAGGCCGGCTCGCTGGAGCAGGCGCGCGCCACCCTCTCCCTGGCTCCGGCCGACAAGGCCAACGATTCGCTGGTCGCCGCCGCCCGCGCCGCGCTGGAGGTGGCAGAGCAGGCCCAGTCGCTCGGCGACCTGACCACGCTCGAAGCCAAGGTGGACCTCAATCCCAACGACCACGCCTCGCGCTTCGACCTCGCCATCGGCCTCAATGGCAAGGGGCGGCGCGAGGATGCGCTGGTCCACCTGCTGGACATCGTGAAGCGGGACCGCGCCTGGAACGAGGATGCCGCGCGCAAGCAGATCCTCCAGTTCTTCGAGGCCTGGGGTCCCACCGATCCGCTCACCGTCTCCGGCCGGAAGAAACTGTCGGCGATCCTGTTCGCCTGAGGCCGCTCATCCGAGGAAGGTCATCGTGGCCACCAACCGCATCTATGCGTCGCCGGCGGACCTGCCGCCGGTGATCCCCGTCTTCCCGCTGACCGGCGCGCTGCTGCTGCCGCGGGCGGACCTGCCGCTCAACATCTTCGAGCCGCGCTACCTTGCCATGGTGGACGACGCGCTGGCCGGCGCCCGCCTCATCGGCATGGTGCAGCCCGACGAGGCGAAACCCGACACGGCGCGCGGCCCGGCGGTCCACAAGGTGGGCTGCGTCGGCCGGCTCAGCCAGTATTCGGAGACCGGCGACGGGCGCTATCTCATCACGCTGACCGGCATCTGCCGCTTCGAGATCGTGGAGGAGATGGCGGTCACCACGCCCTACCGGCAGTTCCGCATCGACACCTCCCCGTTCGCCCAGGACTTCTCGGCCAGCACCGGGGAGGAGACGGTGGACCGCTCGGCCCTGCTCAGCGCGCTGGCGGCCTTCCTCGACGCCAACAAGCTGGAGGCCGACTGGGAAGGCATCCGCCAGGCCGGCACCGAGACGCTGGTGAACGCGCTCTCGGTCATGTCGCCCTACGGCGCGCTGGAGAAGCAGGCGCTGCTGGAGGCCAAGGACCTGAAGGAGCGGGCCGACATGCTGGTGGCCATCACCCAGATGATGCTGGCCCGCATGCCCGGCGACGGCGAGGGCTCGCTGCAATAGCCCCGGCCCGGAGTCAGGGCTGGATGGCGAAGCGCAGGGTGCCGGCGGGCGCCAGGGTGCGCACGTCGAAGGTGCGGATCTCCACCGACCCGCCATTGTCGAGGGTCACCACCAGAACGTCGCCGGAGACGTTGGTGGCGAGGATCTTCGCCCCCTTGGGCAGAAGCGCCGTCACCTCGCCGGAGGCCAGCGGCTTGGCCCGCAGCATGCGATAGCCGATGACGCCCATCACCGCCGCCACTCCCAGCACCATGACCAGCATGGAGACGGTGGAAAAGCGCCGGAACTTGGCGACGATCCGCTGCTGCTCCGGGGTCAGCTCGTCATCGGGCCTGTCGCTTTCGGGCGGAGTGTGGAACATGGGCGGTCCTGACTTCCTTCACCGGATCATCTGTTCACGCGACGCGCCATGACCGCTACCCCGAAGAAGAGCCGCAGGCGCGCCGCCGCCGACCCTAGCGCGAAACCCGGCGCCGATGCGCCTCTCGATGCGCCGGTCGATCAGGCCGCGCCCGCCGAATTGACGGTGCCCGACCCCATGGAGCTCGACCTGCCCGCCCCGGACGAGGCGGCCGAAGGCGAGACGTTCACGGTTGAGGCCGGGCCCGAGGATGCCGGCGCGCGCCTCGACAAGGTGCTCGCCCGGCATCGGCCCGAGCTGAGCCGCACCCGCATCCAGCGCCTCGTGACCGAAGGGCAGGTGTCGCGCGGCGGGCGCTTGGTAGAAGATGCGGCCGAGCGGGTCAATGCCGGCGACGTTTTCAGCCTCCGCCTGCCGCCGCCGGAGCTGCCCGAGCCCCTGCCCGAAGCCATTCCCCTCGTCGTCGCCTACGAGGACGACGCGCTGATCGTGGTGGACAAGCCGGTGGGCCTGGTCGTGCACCCCGCCCCCGGCCATGCCACCGGCACGCTGGTGAATGCGCTGCTGCACCATTGCGGCGCCAGCCTCTCGGGCATCGGCGGGGTGAAGCGGCCGGGCATCGTCCACCGCATCGACAAGGACACCTCCGGCCTGCTGGTGGTGGCCAAGACCGACACCGCCCACAAGCGCCTCGCCGCCCAGTTCGCCGACCATGGCCGCAGCGGGCCGCTGGAGCGCGCCTATCTCGCCTTCGTCTGGGGCGTGCCGGAGCATCGCGGCACGGTGGATGCGCCCATCGACCGCCATTCCACCCATCGCCAGAAGATGGCGGTCCGGACCGGCGGCCGGGAGGCGATCACCCACTGGCGGCTTCTCGAGACCTTCGCCGGGCGCGACGGCGCGCCGGTGGCGAGCCTGGTGGAATGCCGGCTGGAGACCGGGCGCACCCACCAGATCCGCGTCCATATGGCTCATATCGGCCATCCGCTGCTCGGCGACCAGCTTTACGGCCAGGGCTTCCGCACCAAGGCGGCGCGCCTGCCGGAAGCGGCCCGGGCGCTGCTGAACGACCTTGGCCGGCAGGCGCTGCACGCCACCCACCTCGGCTTCGCCCACCCCGTCACCGGCGCGCCCCTCGCCTTCGACAGCCC